>NZ_BMBX01000015.1:0-96006 GCF_014634905.1 Sporomusa sp. GT1
TCCACAGTATCCCTTACAGTGTAGCACATTGCCCTTGAAGAGGGGCGTTAATAACTACTACTTTATAATACGAGGAGATTTTTTATGGATAGTATATTGTCCACACTCCAATATAACCCCTGGCTGCTTGCTGTAATTACTGTATGGAGTATAACCTGGAAGGCTATAGCCACTTGGCATGCCGCCCGTAATAGTCAATTAGGTTGGTTTATTGCACTATTCATTATTAACACTATTGGCGTGCTGGAAATTATCTATCTTGTCTTCTTTTCGAAAAGGAAACGTTAATATCCTGCGTACCCGGCATAGGGCATACCCGGATACCCCTCATGTACCTTGCCTTTTGCACTTATTAAGGCTCCAAATTAAGCCCCAGGCACGAAAAAAGCCCTCTCAGTAAATCTGAGAAGGCTTTTTTCCTTAGGTGCGCCCGGCAGGAATCGAACCTGCACTCCCGGATCCGGAAGCCCTGACAAGTACATTTTCTCTATCTATAACATCATCTCCTCTACCATTTTTACATATTTCGGAAGAGAAAATGTATCTCCTGTAAAAAGGCAAAACAAAAACCGTCCCAAAGGACGGTTATGGTATAATGTGTAAAGGACGGGTTCACGGCCCGTCCTAAACTGAATAAGGAGGTGATTTCCTATGTGGATTTCTCCACGAGTGATTGTCTGGTTGATTATCGCCCTAACGGTAATCTTGCTTAAACCGGTTGCAATCACTGTCTGGCTCAAGTAGCCTCCCTATTCCCGAACGTCCCTGTTTGCACCAGGGGCGTTCATTTGTTTCTATTCACATTATAACCCATTTAGAACTAATTTAACAAGCATAATTGATTTTCGCTAAATTCTCTGCTTCTCTGATACAGTTCATGCTCAACCTACCCCACAAAAATTATTGAAACAGTAAATAGAGCAGACTAGTTTACGGCGATTTTATATAAAAAACCACAGAAAACTATGTAACTTGTAAATATAGTTCCCCAGTTTGTTCCCCAAGGCATGAAAAAAGCACTTGTAATTAACTCACAAGTGCTTAATTTCCTTATGGTGCGCCCGGCAGGAATCGAACCTGCGCTCCCGGCTCCGGAGGCCGGTGCTCTATCCCCTGAGCTACGGGCGCGTTATCGTGACTTCAGCCACGAATAAGATTATAACACACCCAATGGCACTCTGTCCAATCTATTTATTATATTTTTTTCTTGCATTTTTTTACAGCCACTACTGATCACTTAGTATCAGCAGGAGTCTGGCAATAAGGGCATACCCGCCATTCACGGTTAAGCTCCTGGCCGCACGAAGTGCAAGCAGGCTTTAATGAAAAACCGCAATACGGACACATTTTAAAATCGTCTTTTACCCGGCGGGCGCACATGGGACATTTGATGGTTTCTTCCACCGGCACTGCCTCAACATCGATCACTTCTTCAATCCGTTTGGGCGGTACCGGCTGTTTTCTGCCAAGCAGCAGGTACAGCGGTAAAAATATATACAGCGCCGCTAAGGTGCCGACAGACCATAACAGAGCGGTAGTCAAATCATGGCCGCGGCCTCTGGCGTCATTATATACCCAATAGGCAGCAATTGCACCAATTAACAAACTTAATGTCATCATAAAACAGTTCCCCCTTAACCGGCATATGTACAATTATAGCATGTCCCAGCCAGGGGGTAAAGAAAACACGGCTTGCACCAGGTTTACAGCAAAGCGCAAGCCGCTATTGTTACACTGTGGGTCCTGTTTGCCAGGGATATTGTGTATACGGATGTAACAGGAAAATGTTATGTTCTGTTCGTATCTTGTTACCTTGCCACCGCCACAGACATTCGGGTACCACTACCGAATGAATGGGCAGCCTTAAGCGTTTCGACACAGCCTCTGTTAACTCAATACCCTGTTGAATATGATGATGGGCTGTGTCAATACCCAGATTGGTGTTGCTGATTAGACTGGATATTTTAAGTCCGCATGCATTTTCAATCCGCTGATATACTTCCACTACGCCTTCAACTGTACTGGTAAAAGGACGTAATGCGTTTATCACCAGCATAGCCTGATATGGGCTATCTGCAATCTTCTCAAAAAATTGTCCCAGTACGATGGCAGAATCTCCTCCGCCAACATCCATTACCACCCGGTAATCCTTCTGACAAAATACTTTATTTAAATCCTGAGGAAGTACAGGCAGCTCCGCGTTGGTTAGCCTTTGATCTGCTGCTATAACCTCTACTCCCCGCTGTTCCAGTAAGGCCCTATGCTCACGGCTATGGAAGTAGGGCTTTGCAATATCCATATCAACAAGTGCTGTCTTGTAGCCCAGCTTCTTTATTTTTACCGCATAATTTATTGCAAGCTCCGTTTTCCCGCTGCCATACTCGCCAAGAAATATCTTTACTTTAGGACCACTGTTATAAAATATACTCTTGTCACTTCTATCTTCCATCCGGGTTCACCACCTTATCTTATTAATATAGGCAGGGAAACAGTCTGAGTCATGTTTTCCTGCCTATAACTATTGCACAGCAACTTATTAATTGCTATATTTTAAACTACTTGGAATTTTTGCTGTCATGTACAAACTGTACGCCGCGCATAACTGCCTGCATGTTAGGTTCAACCACTTCCGGTTTCTTGGCAAAATTTTTAGCAAGCGTCTTTCTGACTTCTTCAAGGGGAACCATGTCTGTCGCACCAATCAATGCCCCTAAGGCAACCATATTGGCATAGCGGGCATTGCCGACTTCCAGGGCAAGTTCGTTTAGCGGCACGCAATAAGCGGTTACATCATCCCGTGAAGCGGAAACCTCAATCAGGGATTTATTGATTATTACCACTCCGCCGGCTTGAACGGTTGGCTCAAATTTTTCCAGCGAAGGCTGATTCATTGCAACCAAAACCGTTGGCTGCGATACAACCGGGGAGGCAACTTCAGCATCTGAAATAATCACCGAACAGGATGCAGTGCCGCCGCGCATTTCCGGACCATAGGCAGGCATCCAGGATACTTGCTTGTCAGCCAGCATACCTGCATAAGTTACCAGACGTCCAATGAGTAATACTCCCTGCCCGCCAAAGCCAGCACAAATTATTTCATGTGTCATTATTGTTTTCCCTCCGAATTCTTAAAAACTCCCAGGGGGTAGTAGGGCATCATGCTTTCTTCAACAAATTTATTTGATTTGAGCGGACTCATCCCCCAGTTCGTCGGACAAGTAGACAACACTTCTACAAAGGAAAATCCTTCACCACGAATTTGTCTGGTAAAAGCTTCTTTGATTGCCGCTTTGGCTTTGTTAACATTTGCCGGTGTGTTTACCGCAACCCGCGCGATATACTGTGGTGCTTCCAGTGTGGCCAGCATTTCCGATACCCTCATCGGTTTACCGGTCAACTCTTGCTTGCGCCCATAAGGTGAAGTTGCCGTAACCTGACCCACAAGCGTCGTGGGAGCCATCTGTCCGCCGGTCATACCATAAATAGCATTATTGATAAATATTGCGGTAAAATTTTCACCACGCATGGCAGCATGAACGATCTCCGCACAGCCAATGGCTGCCAGGTCACCATCTCCCTGATAGGTAAATACCACCGCCTCAGGCTTCACCCGTTTAACCGCGGTAGCCACAGCCGGCGCCCGCCCATGCGCAGCTTGAATGGCGTCAAAATTAAAATAGTTATGGGCAAGAACAGAGCACCCTACCGGATCAACCAGTATTGTCTTTTCCAGAACATCCAGTTCCTCAATTACTTCCGCAATCAGCCTGTGAACAATGCCGTGATGACAGCCAGGACAATAATGGGTTGGTGTGTCTTTTAGACCTTTAGTAATGGCAAACAGTTTCTCCTGCATCCTACTTTCCTCCTTCAGCGACAATCTTCAGTATTTCCTGATACAGTTCATCGGTGGTTGGCATATTGCCGCCTGTACGACCATAGAAATGCACGGGTTTCTGGCATCGTATAGCCAGTTCAACATCTTCAATCATCTGCCCGGTACTAAGTTCAGTCACCAAAAAGGCTTTTGCTGTTTGAGCTACCTGCAGAAGCTCAACCGAAGGGAACGGCCAAAGAGTAATGGGTCTTACCAGTCCAACTTTATATCCCTGCGCACGGGCCTTGTCTACAGCCGACTTGGCAATCCGTGAGGTAATACCATAGGCTACAAGCACCAGTTCAGCATCATCTGTATAAAACTCTTCACAGCGAGTTTCCTGCTGTTTGACGGCAGCATATTTTGCCTGCAAATCCCGGTTGGTTTGCTCTGATGCATCGTTATCAAATGACAAGGTGTTGATAACATTAGTGTCTTTTCTACCGTTACGGCCAGTAATAGCCCAGGGCTTTTCCACTTGCAGCGCGGGTTTTACTTCTGTAGAAACGGCTTCCATCATTTGTCCCAATGCGCCGTCTGCCAGAATAAGTACCGGAATCCGGTATTTATCGGCCAAATCAAACCCTTCAACCGTAAGGTCAAAGATTTCCTGGACACTATTAGGAGCTAAAACGAGCAAACGATAGTCGCCATGGCCGCCGCCTTTGGTTGCCTGGAAGTAATCGGCTTGACCTGGTTGAATTGTGCCAAGCCCGGGGCCGCCGCGCTGAACATTCACCAATAGGCAAGGCAAACTGGCTGCGGCAATATAGGAAATGCCTTCCTGTTTTAAACTGAAACCCGGACTTGAGGAGGAGGTCATCGCCCGTACCCCGACTGCTGCCGCTCCGTAGAGCATGTTGATTGCTGAAATTTCACTTTCGGCCTGCAAATATACGCCGCCAACTGTCGGCAGTTTTTTGGCCATAACTTCAGGAATCTCACTTTGCGGTGTTATCGGATACCCGAAGTAATACCGGCAGCCTGCAAGAATTGCAGCTTCGCAGATAGCCTCATTACCCTTCAAAAGGATTTTTCACTCATTTATGTCAACTCCTATATGTTTTATTTATAAATGGAGACTTGATTCAGATAGGGTTTTAACCCCATCTGAATCCTAGTCGGAATTATCCAGGGGCTTACTCGCTCTTAACCCCCGCTTATGGAAGCGGGAGTCTTAGAGCGAGTTAGCCATCGGATAAATTTCGATTACAGCGTCAGGACACATTCTGGCACATAACATACAACCGATACAGGCATCGTCGTCATTACAGCGTACAGTACAATAGCCCTTCTTGTTGTAACTATCGCTAAGCTCCAGCAGTTTCTTGGGGCAAGCCTGAATACACATTTCACAGGCTTTGCATTTTTCGGTGTTAAACACAGGTCTAGGCATAATTATCTCCTCTCTTAATAAAAACAGCTATTTATCCGGCGACTTGGCTTCAGACGAGGTTGAAGCCCCGCCTGAAGCTAAAGTCTGTATTATCAATAACGACAGGACCTTACCCTTGACAAGCGGCAATTCTAGCCAGATGTCCCATCGGTGGAATCCTTAATTTTTCTTGAATGCAGTGAGCAACCTGCAAGATTTTTTCATAATTTAGCCCGGTGGCAATATCCATCTTATGCAGCATATTAACCAAGTCCTCGGTAGCAATGTTGCCAGCTGCTCCCGGCGCAAACGGGCATCCCCCCAGGCCAAATGCCGCTGTTTCAAACCGTGTCACGCCAAGACTGAGTGCAGTGACAACATTTGCAAGTCCCATGCCTTGCGTATCGTGTATATGCAAAATAAACGAAAGCTGTGAGTACTTTTGCGTTAGCGGCTTCAGCAAGGCTTCCATTTGCAAAGGAGTCGCCGTACCGATCGTATCTGCCAGCACAATATCGTCGGCTCCGGCAGCCAATCCTGCTTCAATCAGACTGATAACCTGCCCTGGTTCTACCTTGCCGGCAAAAGGGCAGTCAAATGCGGTCGCCACTGCCAGACGCACCTTGCAATCGCCTTTGATTTTACAAACTTCAGTTAATGCGGCAACCGATTGCTTGATAGTTTGCTTGGTGTTTTCCAGGTTGTGTTTCTCACTGGCCGAAATAACGAAGGTAATTGCGTCAGCACCGGCTTCTATTGCCCGTTGTGCGCCGAATAAATTGGGGGCAAGGGCAATAAAACTAACCTTGCCTGCATGTTTTTCTTTGACAGTCTGTAACACTTGAGCGGCATCTGCCATTTGTGGTATCGCTTTGGGATGAACAAAAGATGTTGCCTCAATCCATTTAAAACCGCAACCTACTAATTTATCAATAATCTCTATTTTGGTCTCAGCCGGAATGGGTGTTTTTATATTTTGGAATCCGTCTCGCGGACAGACCTCAATGATTTCAACCTCTTGCGGGAGCTTCAAAATGATCGCCTCTTTCATCTGTCTCTTATCAATAACCACTTCACAAAACGCTAAATTACACCGTTTGTTTTTAATTCAGCCAGCTGCTGTTCATCTAAATTCAAAAGTTCCTTGTAAACTTCGATATTGTCTTGACCAAGATCTGGTGCAATAGTTCTGACGGTCGCAGGAGTAGCCGACAGTTTAAACGGGGTTCCTGTAACTTTAACTGTTCCTGCTTTAGGATGCTCTTGCTCAACAAACATTTCCCGGTCGATCGCAATATGCGGATCTACTGCCACTTGACTAATGTCATATACCGGTGCGGCCGGTATTCCGGCTGCCAGGCAAGCCTCCACAACCTCGTTAGTCGGCTTGGTCCTTGTCCAATTTTCAATCTGCTCTTTAACTGCAACATGGTTTTTCAAACGGTCCCGGATACGCAGGAACTGGGGTAATTCTGCAATTTCCGGTTTTTCAATAACTCCGCACAGTATTTGCCAGAACTTGTCGTTTGCCGCGCCAATAACACAACTGCCGTCGGCACACTCAAAGGAGTCATACGGATAGGTTGATTCATAGCGATTACCGATCCTTTGGGGAAGATAACCGTCAGCCAAATACAACATATTGACATTGCCCATAGCAGATACCCCGGCATCTACCAGTGCCACATCAACCTTTTGGCCGATACCTGTTCTTTGACGATAGTTCAGGGCTCCCAATACCCCAATCGCCATAAACAACCCGCCTAATACATCGCCGGTTGCTGTGCCGGTGCGTGTGGGAGGTCCGCCTGGCCAACCGGTAGTGCTCATTAATCCACTCATGGCTTGAGCGATAATGTCATAACCCGGGCGCTCCTTATAGCGGCCATAATGACCAAAACCGGAGATACAAGCATAGATAATCCCAGGATTGATTTCCTTCAGCACATCATAACCAAGCCCCAGCTTTTCCATAGTGCCTGGCCGATAGTTTTCTGTAACAATATCAGCCTTTTTTACCATCTCTTTAAACATTTCTTTTGCTTTTGGATCTTTTAGGTTTAAGGTAATACCTCTTTTGTTACGGTTATTGGTAATGTAGTAAATGCTTTCTTCATTTTTAAACGGGCCAAAATGGCGGGTGTCATCACCCTTGACAGGCTCTTCAATCTTGATAACATTTGCTCCCATATCAGCCAACAGCATCGTGCTGTAAGGTCCTGCCAAAACTCTTGTCAAATCCAGTACCGTTACCCCTTCCAGGGCACCGGGTGTCATTGCATTTGCTAACATACGTTTTCCCCCTGATGTGTATAAATTTTATGTTCTAGGTCCGTGCTACCGGATCTTCAACAGGCTCAATAATGGTTGCAACAACAGCCAAACAGATGAATGAACCAATTGCTAAAGCCAAAAATACTGCATCCCAATTAAATTTATCTAAAATCATGCCGACAAATAGCGGCGCTCCTGCTCCGCCCAATTGGCCGCCAGTATTGACAATACTAAAAGCAACCGGATAGCTTTCTTTATTTACACGTCCCATCGGATAGGCCATAAAGGCTGAATAGCCCAAAGCAAGCAAGAATCCTGTTGCGAACAGCAATATTGCCAGCAGGGTGGCATCAGCAGGCGCATTGATCAGTGAATACATCATGATTGTTGTCGACAGAGCGGTGACCATCATCATCGGTTTACGACGCTTGTTTAAAATGTTATCCGAAACCCAGCCGCCGACAAAATTGCCTGCCACAGTCCCGGCAAAAGGCGCTGATGAAACGAAAGCCGTTTTCATAATCGCAAACTGCTTTACTGTAACCAGATAAGTTGGCAGCCAGGACATCAGCACACTTACAATTCCCACCATAAAGAAATAACCAATAGCAGCCCCATAGATGTCCCAGCATTTAAATACCTGCGACGAATTTGTAAGAAGATTGACCTTCTTGGCACGAACAAGCTTATCTACCCACCAGAGCTTGTATTCACGCTTTTTCTCTTCTTTTTGCGCTACCGAAGTATCGGCTATATATTCGGCCTCAGCCGCTGAAACAAACCTACTGTCAGCCGGTTTATTCGTTACCATTAAATACCATACAATAGATAATAACAATCCAGGCACCATAAATACATAAAAAATTTCCCGCCAACCCCAAACTGAAATAATCCAGGCACAAAGCGGCGGCACAATCAGAGGACCAACTTTGGATCCGGCAAGAAAAATACCTGATGCTGTACCTTTTTCCTTAGCTGGAAACCAATTATTAATCGCAGTTGTACAGGCAATCGCCACCGGTGCTTCGGCTACTCCCACCCCTATGCGTAACGCTTTAAGCGCAAAAGCAGAATTTGCCATGCCGATCATCCCTGTAAACAGGGAGGTGAATAACATACCTACCGAAAACATTGTCCGCATACCAAATTTTTTAACCAAAAAACCTGAAGGAATCTGCATAAGCGCATACCCTGCAAAAAACAAGCTGATGATAGCTCCCGCCTCAGTATTAGTCATAGCAAACTCTTTACGGAGATAAGGCAAAGCAAAACCAATATTTGCCCTGTCAGCATTTGCTACCGTATAGAGTATAAAAAGCAATGCCATGACAACCCAGCGGTACCCACTTTTTTTCTCCTTCATTTCGAAACCTCCATTTTTTAATCTAGCAGTACAAATAAGTTGCAGTACCTTGCAGTATGTCCTACTTTACATTTGTCACTCCTCTCTACCCATGCTCCATAAAGTAGACTTAGCTTCAGGTGGGGTTTTAACCCCATCTGAGGTTAGTCGCTCTTACTCCCACGTGGAAAGATGGGAGTCTTAGAGCAAGTTAGTCATCGGATAAGCTGCAGCTATCTCATAATTAAGCAAGAATCATGCCAACTCACCAACAGCCTGTTTTAGGCTTTTTTGTGCCAAAAACAACGAGAAGAGAAGCTCATTTATGAGCCTCTCTTCTATAGTCAAGGCCCACGCATGAGCTTGAGCCTGACTTAGCTTTTAAACATAATTTTGTATAGTATTAATTTTCTGGCATCCAAACCCCAGCGATTGATAAGTAAAATCATAAAGTCTTTCTAAACAAGACTTTATCTGCCATTGTTGGCATGAAAAATGCTTTAATTATTTGTAATGATATAATGATCCTAATGCACATAAACGGTATTCTAGATGAAAAGTTATTATAACTCATCGCCGGAAAGAGGGTGTCTGTGTGAACCGTATTATTTTCATATCTTCTTATAAAGAATTATCTGCTATGGCACAGTCAGTGGCGAAAGAGCTGGGACTAACGGTAGAGTTCTATGAAGGGTGGCTGGACCAAGCCAGTAAAATCATTGAAAACTTGAGCGGCCCGCCAATTGATATACTTATGAGCCGTGGCGGAACAGCCAAATTCCTGGCTGAAAAATTTCCCATCCCCGTCATCCCTGTCAATACCGGACCTTATGAAATTTTAGATGCACTAAATGAAGCCAGGCAATTTCGTAAAAATATTGCGATAACATCATATGGAGAGCGGTATATAGGGTTGCCGCTCATGGAAAAGGTATTAGACATTTCTATTACAGAAGTTATCATTACTGATTTAAAAACGCTGGAACAGCAAATTGCTTCCCTTGCTTCCGGAAATTACTGTGTCGTTGGGGGAGGGCCTTCTGTTGCCTATGCCCAAAAATTTGGCTTGCCCAATGTTTTTCTAAAAACCAATCGCGCAACATTGCACTCAGCCTTTCTCGAAGCTGAGAAACTAACTTCACTGCGAAGGGAAGAGATGAGAAAATCACGCCGCCTGGAAGCTATCCTGAACGCAACCTATGACGGAATTATTGCCGTTGACGCCTGTGGCGCAATTGAAATATTTAACAAGTCAGCAGAAAAGACCCTGAATATTCGCGCCGCAGCAGCAATTGGTAAAAACATAGCAGACATTGTTCCGAATTCCAGACTTGACCATGTCCTTCATACAGGGCAAGCGGAAGCAGGCGAACTGCAGGATACCAACAATACCCGCATACTTACTAACCGCGTCCCGGTAAAATACGGTGCAAAAATTGTTGGTGCTGTTGCCACTTTTATGGAGTCTTCGAAAGTGGTACAAGCTGAGCACAAAATCCGTAAAGAGTTAACCTCCCAGAGCCAATTCAAAGCCAAAGCAACGTTCTCAGATATTATCGGCATATCGAAAATATTGGAGGTAAAAAAGAAAATAGCGAGAAACTTTGCCCAATCACCCTTATCCATAATGCTTTATGGAGCTTCAGGAACAGGCAAAGAGCTTTTTGCCCAGAGTATTCATAACGCCAGCGAACGTGCCCAAAATCCTTTTGTAGCTATTAATTGCGGCGCCTTACCCCCTACCCTCCTGGAAAGTGAGTTATTCGGGTATGAAGAAGGTGCCTTTACCGGAGCCCGCCGCAAGGGCAAACACGGCTTGTTTGAGCTGGCACATGGCGGAACCATATTTCTCGACGAAATTGATGCTCTTCCGATCGAAGTGCAAGCACGACTGCTGCGGGTGCTGCAAGAACGTGAGGTATTACGAATTGGCGGAGAATCGATCATTCCCATAAATATCCGCGTAATAGCAGCCTCCAATAAAAGCGCTGAAGACTTACTGCAAAAGAATATTATCAGGGAAGATCTTTTTTACCGGCTGAATGTACTTTGGCTTGAACTGCCGACACTGGCTGAACGCCGTGAAGATATCAAGCATTTATGCGAGCACTTTCTCCCCGAAGAAAACAAGCAGCAATTGCGACCGATAATTGAGAAAATACTACCGTACTTTGAAAAATATACATGGCCTGGTAATATCCGTGAATTACACAATACCATCCAGCGGTTATCTTTTTTTGTGGAATCCTTTGTAGCAGAAGAGGATGTTAAAGACTTTCTCCGCTTGGTGGCACCAAATATATTGAGGGCAATAGCTACTTCTGCTGAAGATGACAAATCCCAAATCCGCCCTCAAATACAAGATCTTGAACACGAGTTAATTCTGAAAGCCGTCGCTGAACACAAGACCTTACAAGAAGCAGCCAATCATCTGGGAATAGGGAGATCAACCCTCACCCGCAAGCTGAAAAAAATCCGTGAAAGCCAGCTATCGGATTCTCTGCCGACGCTATAGGTCAATTATAGCCGGTGATAATACCTTAGCCGCTAAACAAAAAAGTCTTCCAGCAAATCGACGAAACTTATGCTTTCTGTTAAGATAAAAATACCCGGCCTATAAGGCCGGGTATTCGTGCTATTGGGTGGATGGTTCGACAGTTCTTTCCTCTGATTTCTTGCCAATAAGGTGGAGCATGGCTTTACTATCGTTTTGTCCTTCTATAGGACTTAACTGCTGATTTCATCCAGCGTCCGGCCTTTGGTCTCCTCACCAAACAGCCATACGGCAATCGCCACAGCCAGCATGACACCGGTGAACATGGTAAATACTTGTTCCATTCCCTGCTGGCCGGCAATCATGTAACCGACAATAGTCGGTGCCAATATCCCGCCGAACCGGCCGACTGCCGCCGCCCAGCCTGAGCCAAAGGCCCGTATCCGGGTGGGATACAGTTCCGGGGTATACGTATAGACGACACCCCAGGCGCCGAGATTGAAGAACGACATCAGGCTGCCCCAGAGAAGCACGACTTCCGCACTGCCGCCTTGACCGAAGAAATAAGCGCTGACCGCACTCATCGCCAAATAGATCGCCAGAGTTGCTTTCCGGCCGATACGGTCAACCAGGTAAGCCGCACTAAAATAACCGGGCAATTGCGCCACCGTCATAATTAATACATATTCAAAAGTCTTAATTACCGTATGCCCCTGCTGAACCATCAGCGACGGCAGCCAGGTAAAAATACCATAATAGGAGTAAACAATGCCAAACCAGATGATCCAGAGCATAATTGTGCGTTTGGCAAACCGGGGAGTCCATAGTTCCTTAAATACCACCTTAGTGCCGGCAGATTCTACAGTGGTGTTAGACATAGCTGCAGGCTGTACAGCTGGCGCAACCCCTGCCGACTGTTCTATTTTGCCGACAATCGCCAGAGCCTCCTGCTGGCGTCCCTTATCCATGAGGAAGCGAATGGATTCAGGCATGGCCAATCTGATAAAAAACACATACAGCGCCGGCAGCGCACCAATGAAAAAGGCCATCTGCCAGCCGTACCGGGGAATAATAAAGTAAGAGATGAGTGCTGCTGCCAACCAGCCGGCCGCCCAGAAGCTTTCCAATAAGACAATGAACCGCCCCCGGCTGGCAGGCGGCGAATATTCGGCCATGAGTGTTGCCGCTACCGGCAGTTCTCCCCCCAGACCAAAACCTACCAGAAATCTAAAAAAAAGTAAAGATTCATAATTCCAGGCCAGTCCGCACAAGCCGGTAGCTACACTATAAACAACCAAAGTAACCGAAAATACCGTTTTGCGCCCAAACCGATCGGCCGCCGAACCGGCAAGTACCGCACCGACTGCCATTCCCAACAGCCCCATACTGCCGATAAAACCCATTTGCGTGGCAGATAATCCCCACTCCTTTGCCAATACAGGCAGCACAAAAGCAATAATGCCTGTGTCCATAGCGTCAAACAGCCAGCCTAATCCGGTCAAAACCAGCAGCTTATAATGAAAGCGACTAACCGGAATCCGCTCCAACCGATGTATTATATCCATACCAAAACCCCCATGTCTTTACAACTGTCTTGTCAGCTATTATAGCTCTCTTCTGCGTGAAAGACAACTACTTTTTTTAAAAAACTATAGATAATCTGCACTAACTAACTTAGTTTTAGCACCAAAGCAAAAAAAAAACAACGCTGTCAGCTTCCGTAAACTGACAGCGTTGTTTTTATAAACCAGAGTTAGTACAGCAATATTCCGGTTTTCTTAAGCTCTGCTGCGATTTTTTGCATAATTTCCGTTGATGCGGCTTCCACTGTATGCAAATGCACACCACCGGTAACAAGGGAAAGCGGTGCAGCCCCGCCTTCTGCTGATTTGTGTAAAAACTCGGCTAAGTCACGCCGGGAAGCCAGCATTAAGTTGGCTTTAATCTCCCCATATACCGGATGCTCCACACTGACATCAAGTACCTTGCCGCCATTATCAATAATTATTGCCAGTTCTTCCCCCATCTGCTCAACGCCATGACGGCAGGCAAATTTGGCGGTAATAACCGCCGGAGCGGCAGTCGCCGGTAACATAACATAACCCTGAGGAGTAGCGTAGATATCAAGCCCTGCTGCCCGCAAAATGGCGATATCCCCCACAATAACCTGCCGGCTTACTCCTAACTGTCTGGCCAGTATCGTACCGGTTATCGGCTGCCCGCTTGCTTTTAGCAAACCGGCAATTTTTTCACGCCGTTCTTTTGCTTCCATACCAACACCCCCCGCTCCAAACCAACTCTGGTGAAACCGCAGCTCCCCTCCGGCTGCTTTAGCATATATAACTATATTATACACCAAAAATCTAAACTTGGCAGACTGCTAACAGCATATCGCCTCAACAGCTTCATCTTCAACAGCCGCCGGCAAAAACACGGTAAATGTCGTTTTCCCCTGCTCACTAAAAACCTTGATAGTCCCGCCATGATTTTGGATTATGCGATAACATACCGAAAGCCCCAAACCGGAACCAGTTTCTTTGGTAGTAAAGAAGGGAGTTCCCAGTTTTTCGACAACTGCTGCCGCAATGCCTTCACCATTATCCTCCACCGTCACTGCCAGCATATCCTGCTGTCTGCTGACGGCAAGACTGATAATGCCGGCAAACGGCACAGCTTCTATGGCATTTTTCAATAAATTAATAAATACCTGTTTCAACTGCGATATATCCCCAAAAGTCAAACAGTGTCCCTGAGGCAACTGCAATTGCAAGGTAATATTTTTAGTATGCAATTGGCTTTCCATAAGTAAAACTACATTTTCTAATAATTTACAGATATTCACTTCTTCAAACACCGGTTCCTTAAGCGGACGCGCCAGCATTTGAAATTCGCTGATCAGATTATCAATCCGGCCAATTTCAGCAAGCACAATTTCCAGGTGTTCCGGCGTTGGCGGTTTGTCGGTACGGCGGGCCATAAGCTGAATAAAGCCCTTTATGGAGGTAAGCGGGTTCCTGATTTCGTGGGCAATTCCAGCCGCCAATTGGTTAACACATTTCATGCGCTCCAGCCTGAGCTGCTCACGCTCACGCTCATGGCGTTTTGCCTGCCGCCACACACCATATAAGAGGCCAAAGCAAACCAAGAGCAGCAGGAGATTCTCTACATCATCCATGGATTCTCGCAGCACTCTGGCATATACAACATGCAGAGGCACAGCCGTTGCCACCTGCCAGGTGGCATTATTCAAAGCAGTATGTATCAGCAGCTTGTCTACCCCATCCACCATCGAATTAAATTGCACTACACCTTCTCCGTTAAACAGCAGGCCACTTAGCTGATCTTTTAATAAAGAGTTTTCCGGATACAATTCAGCCAGACGCGAATGATAAATAAACTGGCCGCTGGCATCCAGAATGAAGATATACTGACATTCGGCTATATTTCCCTGGAAAAGCGCCATCGACATATCACTAATCGGTACATACGCTACTAATATTGCAATAACCTTATTCTCATTCATGACAGGAACCCGCAAGTTTATATAAGCGTTTTCCAGGCTCTGATGCACGATCCTGCCGGATATCTCTGTCTGCCCTGCCAGTGGTGCAGCAAACGTCTCCACCAGCTTCGGATCGCCGGCCGCCGACGGTACAGAACCGGAGTTGGAGTAATAATCAGCAATTAAGTTACCCTTCGGGTCAAATACAGCAACATTATCTACTCCCAACACTGCGGCGGCTGACAGCAAATCACTGCGAACCCGTTCCACTTCAAGACTGCGTACATTAGGAGAACCGGCTAACACTTTTAGACCTATTAATTTAGTATCAAAATACAAGTTCAAATACTCGGCAACTGTAGCCAGCTGTTCCCGTTCAGTTGCCACTACATTTTGGTATTGATAATTATAATAATTCACAATAAGTCCACACATTATTACTAAAAGTCCTATACCAACAAACAGCATCGCTACGGTATGTTTAGATTTGGAAAGCTGCACCAAATTCCACCACCTTTTTGACATGATTCGCCAAAATTCATACTTTTCCTGCAAGTTACGGCATTGGTGTGCTTTTTCACAAGCAAAAAACAGAAAAGCTTCAGATATATTATGATATCTGAAGCTTTTCTATGGTGGGCGATGACAGGATCGAACTGCCGACATCCTGCTTGTAAGGCAGGCGCTCTCCCGGCTGAGCTAATCGCCCATTTAATTAATTGATCAAGGAATACGCTTCCTCACTTCCGCTCGGAAGTAAGCGACTTACACAGGTTCTCATTTCGCCTATCAGCTCATGAGAACCTGGTTCGCTGCTTATGGTGACCCGTAGGGGATTCGAACCCCTGATACCGCCGTGAAAGGGCGGTGTCTTAACCGCTTGACCAACGGGCCATATGGCTCCTCGAGTAGGACTCGAACCTACGACAAATCGGTTAACAGCCGATTGCTCTACCGACTGAGCTATCGAGGAATTATTATGACATAATGAATTATATACTAGGAAAAATAAAATTGCAAGCACTTACGGCATTTTTTTTATGTAATAGCCCAATAAATGCAAAGGATATTTTTGCTAAAACATCAAATACTGATATAGGATAGTTAACAACCTGTAAGGAGGTCGTATTTTGGATCCAAGAATCAAAACTCTCGCCAAAAACCTGATTGGCTATTCAACCAGCCTTAAGCCTGGCGAAAAAATATTAATTGAAATGTATGACGATGCTCTTCCGCTGGCTAAAGCCCTTGTTGATGAAGCTTACGCCGCCGGCGGCATCCCTTTTCTCGAAATTAAAAACAGTCAGTTACAGCGCGCGCTGCTGATGAGCGCCTCAGCGGAACAACTGAAATTGGCTGCCTCCTGGGAACAGGCCCGGATGAAAGAGATGGATGCTTATATTGCCATCAGAGCCAGTTTTAATATTACCGAAATGGCTGATGTCCCCTCTGCTCAATTGCAAAGCTACCAGCAAAACTGGGTTAAGCCTGTACATCTTGACATCCGCGTTCCCGACACCAAATGGTGCATTTTGCGCTGGCCTAATGCCTCTATGGCACAACTGGCTAACAGCAGCACCGAAGCCTTTGAAGACTTCTATTTCAATGTCTGCAACCTTGACTATGCCAAAATGGCCAAAGCTATGGACCCCTTAATTGAGCTTATGGAAAAAACCGATAAAGTCAAAATTACCGGCCCCGGCACCGACCTCACCTTTTCCATAAAAGGCATTCCGACTGTAAAATGCTCCGGACTCAGAAATATACCGGACGGCGAAGTCTATACCGCGCCTGTCAAAGATTCGGTAAACGGCGTCCTTACCTATAACACGCCGGCAGTATATCAAGGCTTCACCTACGAAAATATCAGCCTGGAATTCCAAAACGGCAAAATCGTCAAGGCTACTGCCAATAACAGCGAAAAAATCAATAAAATATTTGACACCGACGAAGGCTCCCGCTATATTGGCGAATTTGCCCTGGGCGTTAATCCCTATATTGAAACCCCGATGAAAGATACTCTTTTTGATGAAAAAATCAAGGGCAGCTTCCACTTTACTCCCGGCAATGCTTATGACGTTGCCTTTAATGGCAACAAATCAGCCATTCACTGGGATCTTGTCTGCATTCAAAATCCCGAATACGGCGGCGGTGAAATCTACTTTGACGACAAGCTCATCCGTAAAGACGGCCGGTTCGTACTGCCTGCACTGGCAGGGCTAAATCCGGAAAACCTGATGTAGTACATTGCTCCGTAAATTACCAAAAGCGCGATTGCCTCACAACAGCCTGCATGACCGGCAGCTTTCCTTTCCCGCTGTCATTTAGCAGTCATAGTGTGGCATCGCGCTTTTTCCGTTACACGTAAGCTTGCTTCAATAATTCCCGCACAAAGTTCGGCAGGGAAAAGCAGCTTTTTTGTATATCCCGGTTATAGTAGCGGGTATCGGCAATCTCCGGTATCCGGGAGATATCGACTGCAGCCGGGTCATACTGCTTGGAACCGATGGTAAAGCAGTGCAGACCGCTCGGGTAAATCGGAATATTTGCCAGGTATAAGCGCGTAATCGGGAACAGTGAGGAAATATCGGTTTGCAGCCGTTTTATCAGTTCCTGATGATAAAACGGCGACTCTGTCTGCTGTACAAACAGTCCATCTGCTTTCAAGGCCTTATGTACATTCTGGTAGAAGGCATGGGTGAACAGGCCTTCGCCGGGACCAATAGGATCAGAACAATCGACAATGATAACATCGTATTTGTTTTCCACTTCCTGCATGTGCTTAATGCCATCACCAATTGTAAGACGCAGCTTCGGATGGCTTTCATTTAGCGCCACACTGATTTCCGGCAAATACTTTTTACAAACCTCAACCACCGTGCCATCAATCTCTACCATTTCCGCCACCTCGACCGACTGGTGCTTAACCACTTCACGAATCGTACCGCCGTCACCACCGCCGATAACCAGGACAGTCTTAGGGTTAGGATGTACACATAGCGGCACATGGGCAATCATTTCATGGTAGATATACTCATCCACAATAGATGTTTGAAAAACACCGTCTAATACCAGCATCCGGCCGAATTCGTACGAATCGACTACCGCAATTTCCTGAAACTGCGACCGGCCTGTATAAAGTGTTTCTTTTATCCTGACGGTAAACCCCAAGTTTTCGGTTTGATATTCTGTATACCACAACTCCATGGATAGCTTCCTCCTTGCGTTATTTTAACCTTATATCTATTCTACCTTATATAATTTGTTTAAGCATAGATTTTATCATACAAATTATTCTATTTAAAGACAAATTCGTCAAAACAGCCAATAAATTTGAAAAAGTTTTAGCTTATTGTAAAATTTGTACTTTATTTCACAATAATAATGGTGTATAATAAGCCTATCAGGTCCAGTTACCTTTCTACGTTTGGCTTACTATTCGAAGGGAGGGGGTGAGCTTGTGTTCAAGAATCTGGTGTTTTACCTGACGTTGGCAATTGTCAGCCCGCTGTTTTTCGCGTTCTTGCTTTTGCTAATTTTTACCTCGCCGATTTGGTTTTTCATCACGTTGCCCTATCACATCAGTCGACGCACCCAGCCTGAACCTACAATTGCATTAGAGTAAGAAGCCTACAAAGCTCTTTCGTTGTTGATTCGTAAGTAATACGGATAAATGACAAAAGAGCCTTGTTCTTTTATGCGGGGAAATAGGAACATGTACTATACATGGAGAGTAAGCGTCTAAAAAGGCAGTGGATAGAAACTCAGAATTGACTATGGGATAATAACTCTAAACGCAATATGGAGTTTTTAAAGTAAGTCAAAAAACTCCCAAAGGAGGTTTAGAGTTGGATACCCAGGAAGTAAAACGGCAACACCGACTGAACCAGTGGATCGAGATCGTCCGCCAGTGCCGCAGCAGCGGTCAGACGGTTTCCGCTTGGTGTGCTGAAAATAACATTAATCCCAAACGATACTACTATTGGCTGCGGTGTGTGCGTATGGCAGCCTGTGAACGTTTGCCGACGAGTGGAAGCAATGAGTTAAGCATTGTGCCAGTTACACTGTCCGGTTCTCTGCATAAAACAGATTCAGTTGCTCCGGTTATTATCGGAGCGCCTGCACCTCTCGTTCTTCGCATAGGCTCGGCCACATTAGAACTTCGTAATGGCGCATCGCCAGAACTGATTGCCCATACGCTAAAGGCTATCACTCATGTTCGGTGACATTACCCAAGCCAATCAAATCTATATTGCCTGCGGTTACACCGATATGCGAAAATCAATTGACGGCTTGGTATTGCTCATCAAGCAACACTGGGCGCTCAATCCTTTTCAAAACAGCCTGTTTTTGTTCTGCGGTCGCCGGCGTGATCGAATGAAAGCGCTGCTATGGGAAGGTGACGGTTTTGTCCTCTTGTACAAACGCCTGGAAAAAGGCCGTTTCCAATGGCCAAACAGTGCCGAAGCAGTTCGGACCATTACTTCTCAACAACTTCGCTGGCTATTAGAAGGTCTGTGCATGGATCCTCCCAAGGCGGTACAAAAACTTGATACTTCGGCATGGATTTAGACGGAAAAATGCCGTTGAATCCTTATAATTCCTAGGTTTATTACGGTTTCTATGGTATAATAATATAGTAGAAAAATCGTACCGAGGAATCAATAACATGTCGTTTTCGGACCAGATGAACGCTTTTGAAAAACGCATAACAGAGCTTGAACAAGAGAACAAACGGCTGCACGATACAGTAGCTTATTTGACAAAACAACTCTTTGGCAAGCGTTCCGAGAAGACATCCTCCTTATCAAAGGAGCAGGTGTCTCTTTTTGATGAGCTGCCATCGGTCTTTGATGAAGCAGAAACGGAAGCAAATGCGAAAATGCCTGAGCCGGATTTACAAGAAGAGGCGGCTAAATTTGCTAAGAAACGGTACAAAGGCCAACGGAAAGATCAAATCAGCCATTTGGAACATGTGAAAAAAGTCTATCATCGGCTCGAAGGAGACCGCTCCTGCGATACCTGCAGCACAGAACTGGTTGCAGTGGGTGAAGAATTTGTCCGATCTGAGCTGGAATTTATTCCGGCTCAAGTCCGGGTCATTGATTATTATCGCGAAACCTTAGAATGCCGGAATTGCCGAAAAAATGACCGTCCCTATATGGAAAAAGCAGAGCTGCCGGATCCGGTGATTCTGCACTCTTTAGCCTCTCCGTCAACACTCGCCTGGATCATGCACCAGAAGTTCGTGAATGCTATTCCCCTCTATCGGCAGGAAGCAGAATGGCAAATGCTCGGCGTTACCTTGAGCCGGGCTACCATGTCGAACTGGCTGATGGTGGCAGCGCGTGATTGGCTGCTGCCGGTCGTAGAGCGCCTGCATCAGGAGCTGGTCAAAGAAACTTACTTGCATGTGGACGAGACACCCATTCAAGTGTTGCAGGAAGAAGGACGGAAAAACACGACCGACTCATACATGTGGGTTTACAGCACAGGGCAACACGGGACACATCCCATTCGGCTTTTTGAGTATCAGCCGGGGCGCGGAGGCAGTTATCCAAAGAAATTTCTAAAAGGATTTCAAGGATATTTACATACCGATGCGTACCGCGGCTATGACAAGGTCGAGAAGATAGTCCGCTGCTACTGCTGGGCCCACGTGCGAAGAAAATTTGTCGATGTGTTGCCGAAAGATGTGAAATCGCCGGAAGCAACGATGGCTGCCCAGGGCATACAATTTTGCAATGAGCTATTTGCTATGGAAAAGGCTTTGGCCACTCTCTCGGCAAAAGAACGGCATCAGGAGCGTCTAACCAAGCAACTACCTGCGTTAGAGGCTTTTTGGTCATGGGCGGATTCCGCCCTAAACACCTTGCCTCCCAAAAGCAAAACCAGTGAAGCCATACAATATGCAGTAAACCATAAAGCCGGGTTGATGAATTATCTCAAAGACGGAAACTGCTCGATTTCAAACAATCTGGCAGAAAACAGTATTCGCCCCTTTACGATTGGACGAAAAAACTGGTTGTTTAGTGGCAGCCCCAGAGGGGCAACTGCAAGTGCTGCCATCTACAGTTTAATTGAGACAGCTAAAGCCAACGGATTAAACCCGCACCATTATTTAGAGTATATTTTGGGAGATTTACCTGGCGTTCCATTTCGGCAGTACCCTAATAGTTTAGATGATTATCTTCCATGGAATCCAGACATTCAAAAGAAATGCGCTTCAACCAAAACCGGCAAATGAGAAGCCGGTTTTAATTTTTGTCTAGCCACTTTGTTGTTTGACGCTTACCATGGAGAACGCCAGGAACCAATTATGGAAGCAACATCAGGCCATTGGATTTTATCCCCTGCTAAGCAACATATCAGGGCAGACATGACTTGTCTGCCCTGATATGTTGCTTCTTTATCATTATTAAATTGGATACGACAAAACCATCACCTTGTATCCCACTTATACATATACGGAAAACGGGCGACAAAAATAATAATCTTCCTTCTTCCCCAAAACATCCTGAACAATATTTTGCAGCGTAGGTGCCAGGAATCCTTTATCCATCAATAACTTTTTGGCTTGTGCAGCATTCTCGGTTAAGAAGCCGGCAAGTTTTTGCTCATCCAGTTTAATCATGCCAGTGTCTTTGTCCACCGTAAGCCCCATGTTCAAATAATCCTGACCCTCTTTGCCTTGCAGCAACCCTTGCACACCGTCCAGCAGCCGCTTGCCTTCCTCCGTCACATAGCCGGAAGATTTAATCATGCCGTTTACACTATTATACGCATCAACAAGGCTGCGCAGCGAATTACGGGCCAAACTGCTAAAACCTTCACCGCTTCCCGACTTGCTATAATAAAGCTCAAACATGCCACCGGAAGAAAAGACCCGCAGCCTGCGGTTTAAAACCTGTACAGACTCTGCAAACTCAGTTATCTGCTTACCGACCGCAGTCTGCTGTATTTGAAAAAAGGCATCTTCGGTCTGTGCGGCAGTGGCCTGTTTTCCTGCCGCGGCAACGGCTGTGGAATTAGCGCCATAACTACTGGCTAAGCCCTCCGCTGCAAACCCCGTGATTGTCCGCATTCCCGTCATACTTACCCTCCGCTATTTTATAAGCCGATCAAACCGGCTGCCGGCGTCACCCCCGGCCTCCCCGTAACCGTCATAAGCTTTTGAAGCACTATGCTTCTGTTTTGCATGGTTAAGAAACAGCTGAACCTTCTGCGTAATACTAAGATTCAAGCCACGGAGCTCTAAGAACAATGCCTGGCCTTGCGCCGTATGCTTAAAGTCGTCCTTCGCCAGCTCATCCAGCATATGCTGCACAGCTTCCCGCTGGCTCATCAGTTCAAAAAAAAGCTCATGTTCCTTCCGCTCAAGAAACTTCAGCATCTCGCGTGACAAAAATAAATAGTCCTGCCATAACTCGGCCGCTGTTCGCTGCGAGCTATTCACCATGTGTTCCTCGCCCATTATTACTGACTAAACTGCTGCATTAGCCAGGAGCTCTGCGAGCTTAGGCGGGATAAGGCAGTCTCCATAGCATTGAATTGATTATAATACCGTTCCTCAGCAGCAGCCAGGCTATTCATCATACTTGTCAGGCGGTCACTATACGATGTCAGACGTTTGGCGAGATTGCTCTGAACATCAACAGCATCAGGCAAACCGGCTTCATCCTTTATCTGGCTCATGGCGGTATTCAATTGGCTGTATAAACGATTGGCCACACCGCTATCCTCAGCCGTATCGGCGCTGGTGCCAAAAATCTTAAATACCGCGTCAGGATCTTCTTCCAGAGCTTCTCTTAATGTCTTCTCATTAACATATAACTTGCCGGGATTTTTAGAATCAGCAGCGTTAAACTTACCATCACTATCAACATATGCACCGGTGCCAATCCCAATATCTACCGCACTCCGGTATGCGCCGGTCAAGCCTTTCACCGGCTCAACAAAACTCAGCCGCAACGAGTTGACTGTCTGGTTCAAAATAGGGTCCTGCCGCAACATGCCGCTTTTGGCTTTGGCTTCCCAGGCCGTGATTTCGCTATCCTTCAAATCCGCCCGTTGCGCGTCAGTCAGCGGCATAAAATCGCGGTATTTATCTTCCCTCAGTTCGCCGTTATATACGGAAAGGAACGTATTATAATCCTCAACAAACGCCTTCACGTTGGCAATTGTTTTCTCAATATCCGCTTTAACATTAATTTGAGTGGAAACATAAATAGGATTGCCGTCGGCATCTGTGCCCGACGTGGCACTAACGCTCTTTAAATTATAGGAAACACCCGAGATTTGAAATTCATTAGAGTTTTGGTTAAGCTCTACACCATCCAAAATTATAAGAGCGTCTTTACCGCTTCTTTTTTGTTTATCCGGATCGCTTACCATATCCGAACCCAATTGCAGGTTATTGGCTAAAAACTTCAGGCCATCCGGCGAACTGCCGGTAAAATCGATGTCGGCAGCAGCACCTGTTTTATCGGAATACAAAAAGAACCTGTCCAAAGTGGCATCATAATTGGCCTTGACACCAGCCCCCGCATTATTAATCTGGCTGACAACATCATTTAGCGAAGTCTTTTCTGTGACATCCAGCTTGATCTGCCTACCATTAATAGTAAAATCCAGTGTACTGCCGGCTGTGATAGCAATGGTGGCCGCATCACCCGTACCGGTGACACTGTCAAACTGCTTCACCAGCGAATCTTTCGACTTGCCGGTAGCGGTGATACTCCCGGAGCTTGTCCAGGTAACTCCTTCCGCTAGGCTTTTTACTATCAACGAATGCGTCACATTGGCGGCATCACCGTTAGCCGTGGCCGAAACCACCAATTCATTCGTAGAGCTAACCGCCTTAGGCTGGAGACTGCTCTGTTTGCGGAAATCAAAAACAACTTTATTGCGGAAATCCTGCGTCAGTGTATATAGCGTATTAAAATCTTTCTTTTTCCACTCAACCTGGGTTTTCTGCTGCCATACTTTATCGTAGGACGCCCGGCGCGCTTTCATCAAATCCTTGACCATTTGGTCAATGTCCATACCTGAACCGCTTAAACCATAGGTACGAATTGCCATATATTCTCCCCCCATTATATCCATGCTTCTGGTTGCTTAAAGTTTTAAAGCTGCATACTCTTACCTATTATATCGAAAATATTTATAAAATCTTTAGTACTTCTCAAGAATCGTCTCCTTGTATTTTTTCGTATCCCATATTATTTTTTTATACGGGATGACTTTACAGCAATAACTTCCATAGAGCCGTTATAGTGCTGCGATATATGATAATCCACAGGTATCAAATCTGCTTTCTCAAGCAACATATAAAATGATTCCCGCGAGAAATAGTTAACATGGTATTGTTGCCTGCGCATAGCGTCATTGTGTCCGACTGCCTGGGAAAAAGCACTTTCAAAATTCGGAGTGGAAACCCATAGCGCCCCATCCTCAGTCAGTATATCTGCCGCCTTTTTTATGGCCTGTATTGGATCGCTGACATGCTCCAACACATCACCCATAATAATAACATCCCATTTTTTATCGGTCTCATATTCGACAAAATCATATGTCGCCACGTCCAAACCATACTTATTACGCAACTCATCCACATGACGTGGTATAACATCAATACCAAAACATTCATACCCGATTTCCCTGGCTGACAACAGACACTCACCGGCACCGATCCCTACTTCAAACAGGGTCATTCCCTGTGCATATTGCCTAATTTTATGCAGGACATTGGAATAATAAGCGAAAAAACCTGGATTAGCATTCCTTGGAGAATCATTATGAAGAAAAAGCTTTTCAGGAAAATGACGGGCAAACATATGGTTGCAATCCGCACAATACATCCACATACGGACAGGGTTAAAAAAAGGATTGTACCCGCCAGCCTCTGCTAAGGGATATGTCCAGCGAGGACTACCTTGTCTTCCGCACAAAGGGCAGTCAGTAATTTCCTTTTCTTCCTTCATCCCTGAAAAAACATACGTAAAACTTGAATGCTCCTTACCGTAAAGGGTGGCGGCCAAATCCGGTTTTGCAGTAAATGCTTTGTAATAAAGATTATAGGCAACCTCCGGATCACCCGTCATGTTCGAAATCTGGGCAAGGCGATAATAACAGAATGGAGCTAGCTCTGTCATATTTAGCGAGAGAAATATTTCTGCCGCTTCCTCTAATTTATTTTCGTTCATTAGAGCGGTTGCCCGGTTAAATTTTTCTATAATATTCATATTACCTCCAAAATAAAAAATCAGATCGCCAAATACTCGTTTAACGCCTCTTCCCACGGCCGCATTTGCTGGCCGTACGTTAATTCAAGCATAAAATTGTGCAATGGAGAATAGGCCGGTCGCGGCGCCGGTCTGCCCAGCTCGCTCGTGCTCTGAGGCAAAAGCCGTATCTGCTGGTTGCCGGTCAATGCAAAAATCTTTCGGGCAAAATCAAACCAGGTTGTTACACCGAAATTCGCTGCATGATACACCCCATACCGTTTCCCCTCAATCAGTTGCACAATAACACCGGCCAAATCCGCCACATTGGTGGGACAGCCATACTGATCATTGACCACTCTCAGTTCCTCTTTTTCCTGTCCCAGCCTGAGCATGGTTTTTACAAAGTTATTGCCGTCACCGTACAGCCAGGAAGTACGGACAATAAACAGCCGGTTAACGATATGCCTGGCCAGCCTCTCTCCCGCCAGCTTCGACTTGCCGTAAACCGACTGCGGATTTGTCTGATCAAACTCATGATAAGCCCTGCCCAACAGACCGTCAAACACATAGTCGGTGCTGACATATACCAGCTTAGCGCGACATTCCAAACATGCGGCGGCAACATTCTGCGTACCAATGGCATTAACAGCGTACGCCAAATGAACATCAGTCTCAGCCGCATCAACACTCGTGTAGGCAGCAGCATGAATAACCGCTTCAGGCCTGTAAGAAACAATCGTCTGAAAGGTTTTCTTACAATCCGTTATATCCATGTCCGCCGAGCCTAACGCCAAAATCTGGCACCCCTGCAGACGCTTTACAAGCGCCCGGCCCAACTGCCCGTTCGCCCCAGTAATTAATACCTTCATGCTTTCACCAGCCTGCTACCATACATTTTTTCATAATAGCGCATATAATCGCCGGATTTTACGCGTTTCCACCAAGGCTCATTTTGCAAATACCACTCAACCGTTTCCCGGATTCCTGTCTCAAACCGGTACTGCGGCTGCCAACCGAGCTCAGACCGGATTTTTGCCGCATCAATCGCATATCTCCGATCATGGCCAAGCCGGTCACCCACATGACGGATAAGACATTCCGGTTTGCCCAGTTCATGAAGGATCGTCTTAACAATCTGCAGATTCGTACGCTCGTTATTGCCGCCAATATTATACATTTCGCCGCTCCGCCCGGACTGTAGCACCAAAGCGATGGCCGCGCAATGATCCTTCACATGCAGCCAGTCCCGCACTTGCAAACCGTCTCCATAAACAGGGATTTCCTTGTTCTCCAGCGCGTTGGTAATCACCAACGGTATCAATTTTTCCGGAAAATGATAAGGGCCATAATTATTCGAGCAGCGCGTGATATTGACATCCATACCATAGGTTTCGTGATAGGAGCGCACAAGTAGATCGGCACCGCTTTTGCTGGCAGAATACGGGCTGTTGGGAGCCAAGGGATTCGTCTCAGTAAACAATCCCTCATTGCCTAATGAACCATATACCTCATCGGTGGAAACCTGGATAAATTTGCTTACTCCATTTTTTCTCGCTGCGTTAAGCAGCACTTGTGTCCCCAAAACATTAGTCTTCACAAATATTCCAGGATCGTCAATACTGCGGTCAACATGCGATTCGGCGGCAAAATTAATAATAGCGTCAATGCCGCTGCCGGCAATTTGGTCAACCAGCACCGCATCCGTAATGTCACCCCGAACAAACGTATAGGCCGGGTTTCTTTCCAAGTCCCGCAGATTTTCCAGGTTTCCCGCATAAGTCAGCGCATCGTAATTAATAATCGTGTATTCCTCACACTGCGAAAGCATGTACCGGATAAAGTTGCTGCCGATAAAACCGGCCCCGCCTGTAACCATCAGCCGCATTACGTTCCCCCCCTATTCAATTATCCCTTCCATATACCGGCAGCCTGCCCGCCGGAATATCCCGCAGCCGTGGATACAGTGCATCCTTACCGGATAAAGTCACATCCGCAACCGGCCAGGTAATGCCAATCTCCGGATCATCCCAGGCAATGCCGCCTTCCGCTGCCGGATTATAGACATCCGTACATTTATAACTAAAAATTGCCGTTTCGCTTACTACGCAAAAACCGTGGGCAAAGCCTGGCGGAATCCAAAGCTGCCGGTGATTGTCCCCCGACAGGAACACCCCTGTCCACTTGCCGAAATCCGGCGAGCCAATACGTACATCAACCGCTACATCATACACCTCACCGGTAATGACAGACACCAGCTTCCCCTGCTGATTTGGATTTTGAAAATGAAGTCCACGCAAAACCCCCCGTACAGAAAAAGACAAGTTATCCTGGACAAACGAAGCTGCAATACCATACGAAGCATACCGCTCCTGCTGCCAGGTTTCTAAAAAAAATCCCCGGCTGTCGCCAAAGACTTTCGGCTCAATAACCAGCACACCGGGCAAGCCGGTTTCCATAACCTTCACCTTTTCATCGCACCCTTTCCGCTGCAGGCCTATTCACTTGCTATCCGCAGCAAATATTGCCCATAACTGTTTTTGCTCATCGGCATTGCCAACGCTTCCAGCTTCGCCTTAGTGATATACCCCATCCGGTAAGCGATCTCCTCCGGACAGGCAACCATCAGCCCTTGCCGCTCCTGAATCGTCGCAATATATTGTGCGGCCTGCAGCAGCGATTCCTGCGTACCAGTATCAAGCCATGCATAACCCCGCCCCATAATCTCCACTTGCAAAGTACCCTGATCCAAATAAAGCCGGTTCAAATCGGTAATTTCCAATTCCCCCCGCGCCGATGGTTTCAGCGATTTGGCAAGCTCAACCACGTGTCTATCGTAGAAATACAAGCCGGTAACAGCAAAGCTCGATTTAGGCTGACGCGGTTTTTCTTCCAAGCTAACAGCCTGATATACCGTGTCAAACTCCACAACGCCATAACGCTCCGGATCCTTAACCAAATAAGCGAATACCGTCGCACCGGCTTCCCGCTCAGCCGCCTGGCGCACCAGTTGGCTAAAATTATGTCCATAAAAGATATTATCGCCCAGTACCAAGGCGCAGCGGCTTCCCTCAATAAAACGCTCGCCGATAATAAACGCCTGTGCCAAACCGTCAGGCGAAGGCTGCGCCGCATACGAAATGCTCAGCCCCCATTGACTCCCGTCGCCCAACAGCCTGATAAACGCTTGCTGCTCATGCGGCGTAGTAATCACCAGAATATCGCGGATACCGGCCAACATCAAGGCAGTCAGCGGATAATAAATCATCGGCTTATCATAAACCGGCAGTAGCTGCTTACTGACAGCCTGCGTAACCGGATACAGGCGCGTACCCGCACCGCCTGCTAAAACAATGCCTTTTCTAGTCATCACTTGTTCTCCTGTAATTTGCAGCCAAAATAAATAATACTAAATATTATATGATGACGAAATAATCCGAGAAGAATTGATTACGCTATCCAACAAGTGCAATACTGCTTACAATTTGCTCGTCATCGTTCTTTGCACACGCTCTCATAAGTTCCATCCAACCAAATAAGCTTTTCTCGCGCAACCCCTTTCCGGGTTAAACTGCTACGTATTACATCCGCCAGATCGCTATCCAGCACAGCTATGGCGATCTGATCATATTCTATCTGTCCAATCGTATCAGGGTGCGATACCGGCAGTCCCTGCTCCCGATATTTCTCAAAATTCTGATCCACCCATTGGATCACCGTGCTCGTTTTAGACCTTTTTATTTTTTGATACAATTCGCAGCCCATTTTTCCCGCCGCATACAAGACAACTCGCCCTGCCAAAGCCTCACATGGGAACCCGTATGCCAGATAGGGATATGCCGGATCATTTCCGTTTATTTGCTGCCACCAGCGAGCCAGCCTGCCCAGCCAGGAATCATGATGTGCTTGATAGAATTCAATTTGCTTTCGCTCACCCTCTGTGCAGCGCATCAATGAATATTTAAGACTTGCCCCTTGATAATATGTCCTTATTGGCTCTCGCGTCCGCAATAAAAATAAGGACCGCAATTCTTCGCAGGATAGGCGTGGAGCAAACCGAACAATCGAATGATCCCGGCCACTCACACTGTAAGGCATATCACCTAAAAAAGAAAGCATCTCCTCATCAGGTGTTTGTACAATATACTCCATCAAATGCAAAAACAGAGTAAGATTTTCCACTCGAATTGCAGTATTCGCTATAAGATCAGCATATCTTCCGGCAAAAGCCTCAACCCCCCGCATATATTGGTCGAAGCCTTGATTAACCAGAATATCCCCTTCTGTTTCCTGTATTTCAGGCACAACCCTACCAGTTTCACTCATCCTGTAGCCAGCTGTCTGACCATGCGGAGCTCTGCACAACAACTCAATAAAAAAGCCAAAATCCTCAATCTTATTGGGGAAAAAGCTCCAATAACGCTGCTTTCCTGTATCTTTAGACCAAAATACGTGTGCAAAAAAAGTCGTGTTTATTCCGTCATAAAAGTCCTGCATCATAGCGCCCAAGCACTCTTGAGTCAGGCCACTACCAAATAATTCAACAAATGCAAACGCATGATCACTTGTATCAATCTCTTGCTTCAGATAAGCAATTGTCAACGCTCGCTTATCCTTATGCCTGTCCCATAAATATTGCTTAAATGCCGCACTGCCGTTCAATCTCCTCCCCAGTGCACCAACAACCTGCGGTGTGAGTACAGTATCTGTTTTATCATAAGGATCGGAAAGAAAATGCTTAAAGTCCGCAACCGGAATCTGAAAAACATTTGCTAAATCCCCGATATCTTTAATCGAGTCATACGCCTCAACAAATCGATGCGTGTCATCATTGCTTTCACTAAATGAAGATATTCTCCATGCTTTACGCGAGCCATATATATAATGGGTTTCAATATCATAACCCAACTTTTCAATAATGATATCCGCGATTCTTTTTAAAACATATCCGTCCCGCGCAATAAAATAAAGCCGCTTAATCTTATTGGCAATACTTTGCTGAAGCACCCACCATACATAGGGAAATAAAACCGCCCCACCAACAGAGCATCCGAAAGCAGCAGTCCCGGTTAAACTATGCATCCAACGGGCATTTTTCGCCGTTCCCAGAGTTAATTGTACAAAGCTATTCATTTCTCCGTGCTTCAGTGCGTTAACCTCACAATCCATTAATGCCTCGGAAGGGCAATACTCCGTCCGAATGCCCAACTTTCTGGCTGCTTCTATATCGGAAGCAAGATTATCGCCACAATGAATCCAGTCACTATATTCTACGTTTTCGCACTGCTTAACTATACGAAACAAATTACCTGAGCCTTTACCCTTTTTGTATTCTGATGATACATATATTTTAATCTCCGCAAAAAGGGGGTCTGCCTTCACCAGCAACCTTCGTATCGTTCCGGCCTCAAGATACATATCTGAAATCAATACAACACGCTGTCCCTGTTGCAACAACCCTCGCACTTTAGCAATATTAGCTGTTGCACCAACAACATGATCATATTCGATCTCTTTTTCCAGACAGATAAGTTGCTCTGCTTCAGCCAAACTCAGATTACCTGTTCGACCAATCGTCTCATAGATTTGTTTTATGCTGGTATCTTCATCCCCATTACGCCTACAGAAAAATATAGACAGTTCTTCCGCATATATCCGCAAGGAAAAAAAATTATATCTGATATATTCAGAAATATCCCGGTACGTTTCATCAGAGATCAGCCGTTCCTGCATTATAGCAAAAATCCCTTTGGGTGTTGCCGTTGTTCTTGTAATTAGTGTATCAAAAATATCAAATGAATAAAGCATTCCGACCCCCGTTAAAGTAAAGAGCGCTCGATTAATTCCCTTATCTTAGTGGAACTGATACTTTGCGTATACGGAAAGAACTCCATATTTGCGCCAACGGTTTGTAAATATTGCTTTTCTTCCGCCCAATGCTGCGCATGATCGCCGCCAGCAAAATGGCAATCATAACGATAAAGCTTCCATGCGTCAATTTTATCCGTATTTTGTAAAGACACCTCCACAGCCTTATCAACGTATTTGATCGCCTCTACAATCGCAAGACGCTGCTCAAACGGAACATACGGATCCTTCCCCTTAAAAAACCGGAATAAGTCGTCGTTCACAACTCCGGCAATCAGGTACTCGCAGCGCTCCTTGGAGCGACGCAGTAAATTTAAATGTCCCATATGGAACAAATCAAACGAACCCGGACAATACCCTACTTGATATGCCTTTTTCATCATGTAAAACTCCTTTCTTGTTCCTCTGCCTCCAATATCCAATGCTTTTCCTGGATATAAATACGGTATTCAGAAATCCCTATTTCCCTGAGTTGTTCTTCAATTTGGCGATAGTGCATGCTGCAAATAATCAAACACAGATTTTCCGAAGAAATACGCAATAGTTCTTGGGGGGCTTTTATAACAAGCCCCTGCTTCTCCGTTCCCCATTTTGCCCGATCATTGTCTACTAGAAAGACCGGCCGGTATCGTTCTCCGTATTTACGCCAATAATCTTCAAACATCATGCCGGCGCCAAACACCACAATAGTCTTAGCTGTTGCATCACGGAATGTATTCGCAAACAGCTTGTTGTATTTGTAAAAAGGAATAGCAGGCGCATAAATGCCTATATGCCGTGGCTTGCGTTCACTTATGGGGGGATAGGCCATATAGTCTTTGCCCATTGACAGTTCCAGGCAACGCTGATAGCCGACTGGTGCGGCAAACTCCCTTCCAGCAAACATAAGAGGTACCTCTGCCACAAAATCACTTTTGACAAATATCTGATATTTCGCGTTTAATGCAAATATTGCCAGGTAGTCTGATGCAGCATCCCGATACAGTGTTAGTGCCTTTTGCAATCGTCGGCACAAATGCTGATGGGTAAACCGCTTCGCCTGACGGCGGTAATGGTCCCACTGTTCTTCATCCAGATGCATAAATGTATCGCAATCATCCCCATATACCTTAGCATATAACAGGCGCTGCACCTTTCTGATCCGCCGGATTTTTTTCCTCCGCTTCTCAGGATCCGCCACACAATCATCAAGCGGCAAAATGTCAATCCAAATTCCCTGATTGCAGTCGTGGCCGATATCCCGCAGAGCAATAGCAGTCGTGTTACTGTTTCGCAGCCGGCAGTAACCGCCATAAAAACAGCCAGGATCATTCTCCGGCGTTTGTAAAAAGTAAGGTGCCGAAAGTTCTGTTGCGACAATTGCCTGCAGTTTATCGTAATCGACTCTGGGCATCGCGATATCAATATCATCATCCCACGGAATAAAGCCCTTGTGTCTCACCGCACCCAACAGCGTACCGTTAATCATAAAATAGTTCAGGCCGTTTCGCTCACAAACTGCTTGTATGGTATTGAGGAGATCGAATTGCACCGCCCAAATCTGTTTCATCTTTTCTGTCACGTGATAGCTAGGCATCATACGCTCCCCGGCCCCCAGCAATTCAGCATTACGCTGCATCTGCCGCCGGTCAACCTGGGCCCATCGATAAAACTGCGAATACGTGGCATGCTTGCGTACAGCAGCCAAAAAGTGATTATCCGCTGCCATAAAGATATCCCACAGCTCTGCTATACGGTATTTATCCTTTAACTCGCATAATGGCACAAAGCTTTCAATATGAGGCGCAAAGGAATATAAATTGCGTAGCGCCCTAAATAAGACATACTTGGCTGGATAATTCGCCGCAGCAAATTCCTGATCAAAAAAAAGAATTTGATCATCAACGAAAAAACTATTTAGAGGAATCAACTCAAAATATGCCGTCTTTAGGATAATCCCCCAGTCCAATTGCTTTGTCTCTTCATTACACAAAGCGTTAGACTCCGCCGGCACCGCCTCTGAAGAGGCCAGAATCCATGTATATAACTGATCAAGTATCTGTAAAAACTGCCTCGTATCTGTCTTGACAATTTCCTTAAGATAATTCGATAGCGTCAGCCCTTGAATAAAAGGCATCACCAATGCACCTTGCTCCCAGCGATGTGGCACAACCGGCACTCCCCGCTGATGCAACTCCTGAATATGACGATAGAGAGCCTTGGTTGCTTCCTCACCTTCACGATACAATGACTTCTTTTTTACCGTCCCATTATCATAAATTACGGTGGCAAAAGCCCGCTCCCGCCCTCTGTCAGCCGATACGGTCGCATAGATAACCGGACAAAGCTTCGTGTCATAGCTGCATTCTAGCAAAAAAGAATTAGCAAAGAAGGTAAATACCTGATTATCAATAATATCGTCGTAGATATCTTTTTCGTAAGCTAATAGTGTGTCACTACGAGGATAATAGGGGATCAAACGTTCCCCTATATTTTTTTCCGGTAAATACCGGTCAGAATAAATCAAATGTGGAATACTATAATCAGGAAGCGGATAATACATTTGATAATGAGAAAATCCCGCCTGCATCACCATATCAATAAGCTCCTGCCGCGAAAAAGAGCTGCTGCTTGCCTTCCGGTTGATACCGTCAAAAGCTCTGCCCGTCTCCGGCTCGGGAGCGCCGCAGAAATAGCGGATTCCATAGCGGTTATCCGCCGCCAGCAGCAGCTTGCCGCCCGGTCTCAACAATCCGGCTGCGCTGCGCAGGCACTCGGCCTGAGATTCATGGCCCAAAACCTGCCCTAAGCTGCCGGCAATAACGATATAATCAAACTGCTGAGCCCAGGCTATATCATACCAGTTTCCGGCATAGACATGCAGGTTATTCCTGTCGGAATATCTGGCGCATATAGCCTCCGCCCTGAACAATGAACTTTCCGTCACCGTCACTTGTGCGCACCGTTCGCACAGCAACCCGGTCAATGCGCCAAAGCCGCCGCCAATTTCCAGCACAGCGCCGTCTAGATTAAACTCATACCAGTTTAGCAACGAGGCGCGTAGAGAACTCAAGTGGAAAAACACATCCCAGCGGACATCGTCCTTGATCATTTCATCATAATAACTATAACCGTTTTGTATATATCGGCGAATATCTTGCTCAACATCGGTGATCACAACTGTATGCTCTCTTAGTTTCAAGAAACTGGTATTTAGCACTGCCATGGTATTTCTTCTCCTGTCAGTCAATTAGCCCTATAGGCTAACAATAACGCTATGTATTGATGTAATAATCCTTTACAATTGCTTGTTCAATCTCATCAAAAAACAAAAAGTCTGCTTCCTTTTCAAGTCCTAGGCTTATTAGCCGGTCAACGATTTCCTGCCCGTAAGTCTTCGTGGCAATGATAATCATTGACCTTTTTTCTTTTATTTCATGATCAGAAGGCTTTCGTAATACGATACCGGATACACATTGATCTTCCTTAGCCCTCGAATCATATATACACTCAATAGCAACATTGGCCCGCTGTAACAAACCCACACACCGTCTGCCATCTTCCCCGCCGCCCCAGATTCTATACCGTTTGTTTATATTAAGATGACTGTCAATGGCACGCTGAAGCCGTTCCAACCTTCCCGCCCGAATAATTCGCTTTGATAGATACTTAGACAATCTTCTTTTTAATTTTATCATTTCATACTGTAATAATGTTTGACCTAAATTTTCGCCCTGCAAAGCATCCAGTTGGTAACCATATGTTTCTATATGTGGCTTCCATTTGTCAAAATGAAGTTTATGCCAAGCATGGCATGCGAAGGGTAATGTTGAAACACGCTTACTAAAAGCATGTTCTATTGAGAACTGCGAAGCTACACGCACTGAAGGAACCTTGAATGCAAACTCTCGCTTACTGCCGCAAAAAGAGAAAAATAAGTCTTCTGCCTTATTAAACTCCTTTTCTAAGAAAGGAACTGAATAAAGCTCTTCCTTCCTATCTAGAATTCGAATCATGCTTTTAATTTTTCTTAAGGATACTCCGCCATTTCCAACCACACTTTTCTTGTATTTGGAAAATAACTCTGTCTGTGGCCAGCAATATCGGGGAATCGGGGCACCAATATAATCAAAATTCATTTGACAAAAAGCTTCTAATTGATCTAAAAAAACAAATGCATCCAATTGATAGATCAATAAGAACTCATAATCGCAAAAGCGTTGATAAAATTCTTTGGATAGAAGCAATTGACTGTACGAAGCCGTACTTTGAAAATACTGATCAGGAAAGCGCTCGACAGTAAAATGATTATATTCGGAACCATACTGAAATTGTAAAAATTCCGGCGCTATAAACACGATAGGATACCGACCTAAAATCCCCTTCACTTGTTGCAAAGAAATTTTTTCAAAATTATTTAGTCTAGGTTTGTAGATAGGAATTCCGACAGCTACTAATTTATTCATGATTGCATCCTGTGGTACATCTCTGCTTTTTAAGCATCGTGATCATTTGCTCTAACTTTATCAGAACCTCTTCAATCGTAATCTGATTTATGCAATGAGCATACGGCTTCCTACACCAATCTTTACATTCATCCAAGCCTGTGGGCCGGATAACTTCACTATGTACACGCCATGCGCCTGTTCGTTCTGGGGACAGCAGGCCCGTTTTTTTTCCATTGCGCAGGCACGCTGAAATCTCAATAATAGGCTTTTCAAATACAGATGCCATATGCAGAAGCCCAGTATTTGAGCCTAGGTACATATCACAATTTTTTATTATTGCTGCCGTTTGCAGCAACGTCGTTTTGTTAATTAAGTTTAATACATTATCTAACTGGCTGATTGCCACAAGATCATGTACATGACTGGCATTTGCTCCTCCTAATAAAACGAACCGAACATTTTCGCGATATCTTTTCGCAATGTCATTGATAACATGAATATAATTTACAGAATCCCAAGAACGAAGTTTACTGTTGGCAACTGGCGCAACAGCAATAAGAATCGGCCAGCCGTCTTCTCTACTTAGCAAATTATGGGCAAAATCAATATCTTTCTCATGCAGCCAGATTTCCATTTTGTTATTTTCAATCCTGCCGCCGCAAGCTTCTAAAAGTCTCAAAGTACGTAAAACTTCATGTTCCTCTTGTTCATGTTTTACAACAACAGAAAATAAATTCTCTAACCTGTCGCATAGTCTCTTCTCTGCCTCTTCTACATAGTCAGCCCTAGCAACACGATATTTCGCACCACTATATAATGCCAGCAAAACATTCTCCAGACAGTCTGACGGGCTCGTTGGCAAATGCCTCGGTAAAAAAACAACATCATATTTCTCCGTTTGCAAATACTGTTTTGCAAATGACTTTGCCCGTTTCTCCATTTGAATAGAGATTGCCCCTTCATGTAAAGTGCAATCATAGATGAGGTTGTTATCTATATAGGGACATGCTGCTAATAATAGAGAAATATCCTTTCTGCTTACCAATGAAACTTCAGACTCAGGAAAATTTCGTTTTAATTCTCTAAAAAAAGGAGTTGTCCAAATCATATCACCTATAGCGTCTAACCTGATGACCAAAATCTTGTGCCAATCCATTGACTTTTTTTCAAGTTTTACAGGAATACTTTCTAGCCCGTTTCTTTGGATGGCTTCAACCATACGTATTAACTGATACTGTTGAAAAAAACAATCTTCTATTTCAAAAAAATCCACATTATTTACATTGATAAGCATATTTTTTATTTCTTCGCGAAAGCTCTTTTTTAAGGAGAATATAATACCTGTTTCAGAACACATCAATGGTATTTTCTCGTTTGCCAGATATATAGGAATACCCAGATACTCAACGTTAGGATTATCAGTAACTAGAAATCCTTCCACATGAATATTTTGTTCTTTTAAAAAATGAAAACACCACTCACCATATATTCCAGCACCATATAAGAAAATTCGCTTATGCATTCTACAAAACTCGATCAAACTCTCTTTGGTGTGATTGAAGTATTCAACCTCACGATTGGCATTTTCTTTATCCATTAAAACCATTTACCTCCATTGTGACAGCCTGCAGTGCACCGTCTCTTAAAGCTTGATCAATCTACCGTCAAACAGGAGACGCAAAAAACGAATAATGTATCTTAGTTTTTCTGGATCAAGAATGTATTGGACCGCCCAGTCTGATCACCTGTATAGGTATCTTCCATAACCTCAAGTACAGTAACTTTTTGCATTTCAAAGAATCTAAAGAGCTCTAATTGAGGAATACAATGCATTTCCATGCGCTTTTCTTCATTAGATGTCGCCGCTAAGTAATCTTCCAGAATAAATTGATATTTATGGCGGTATGTAGGAATTTGAAAATAGCCAATACCCCCTGTATTTAAACGCCCGATTAGTTTTTCAAGCATTTTCAACATTATCGGCGGTGGATTATGCTGCAACACGATTAAAGAGAAAAAGACATCCACTTTAGGTAAACGCTCAATATCATTCAGCTCTTGGAGTTGAAAAAACTCAGCATTAAAAATGCCCGACCCACCTAAATTCTGCTTGGCGATCTCAAGATGCGAATCAGAAATATCACATCCATAAACCTTATCGAAATTTCTTGTCAGCCATATCGTCAATCTCCCCAAACCACAGCCAAAATCAATACAAGTTCTATTATTAGCTAATCTAATATTATTTCTTTCCAAGGTGACAAGAAATTTCTCCACATCACCTTTGCCACTATTATAAAATTCTTTTTTCGTATACTGAATATTATCTATGAAAAATTTCTCTGCAGTTAATACAGACCAATACGGTTCTTTTACTCCTATGCCTTTCCAATAGATTTGCACATGTTCAAGCAAGTATTGATTTAATGATGGATCCTGGGATAATTCGACCTTCATGGGGGGTTCAAAACCAGTTAATATAGGTTTTATTGTTGCCTTATGCTTTGTTAAAGAGATAAATAGATTAATCAAATGAAAAATAGTAGGATTATTAGCAAGTTCTCTTTTTATAGCAAGATCTGTTATTAAATCTCTACCTGCAATAATTTCCTTTTCAAGACATCCAGCTTTTATTTTGGTAAATGCTTCAGCAATAAACTTTTGAAATTCTCCAATTTTAGATATCCAAGCACAATGCGCAAAAAAGCTATCCTCCATTTCAAAAATCTTTACAGTATCAGTATTGATGAACTTACTTCTTATTTCGTCCCGGAAAGTTTTCTTTAAAGAAAGCACAATACCCGTTTGAGGAGTCAGCGAGGGAATTATTTCTTCCGCCGCAAATATCGGCAAGCCAAAGCATTCGCTTTCTTGTTTATGAGTAACAATAAATCCTTTTATAGCGATGTTATGCTTTGTTAAAAAGGAAAAACATTGCTTGCCATATTCTCCGGTCCCATATAAAAAGACTTGATTAAAGTGCCTACAAAAAGCAATTAATTCATCCTTTGTCTTATGAAAGCATTCAACCTCAAAGTCAAACTTCTCTTGTATCATCATCCTATCCCTTCTCTACTTATAAATTGTTTAATTTCTTTGTTCGTAAATATTCAATCATCTCTTCTACTTCACGCTGAACTTCCTCTACGGTAATCTGGTTTATACAATGGGCGTATGACTTTCGGCAATAGTCCTGACAATTATCTACGCCTTCCGGTCTGATTACTTTGTTATATACATGCCAGGCTCCTACCCTCTCAGGGTTAAGGGGATCAGTACTTTTACCGCCTCGCAAATGAGCCGAAATTTCAATAACAGGCTTTGCAAAAACTGATGCCATATGCAGAATTCCGGTGTTTGCCCCCAGATATATATCGCAATATTTTACCACTGCTGCCGCTTGTGATAAAGTTGTTTTATTGATCATATTTAGAACATCCGCTCCTAATCCAGCCTCTTCTATTGGATTGCTTACATGTTCAGCATTTTCTCCTCCCAACAAAACAAACCTGATCTTATTGCCAAACGTATTCAAAATCCCTTTGAGTAATTCTATATAATTTAAAGCATCCCACGAACGATTCGCATCATTCGAAACCGGTGCAACAGCAATGAATAATGTTTCGTCCTCTTCATCGCGTTCTATGAGGTTTTTAGCAAAATTCTCATCACTAGTGCTTAACCATAACTCCATTCTGTCACTCTCAATCGTAGCACCGCAAACCTCTAAGAGCTTTAGAATACGCAAAACCTCATGCTCAACTGTATCATGCCTTACAACAACGGAAAACATCTCTTCCATTGCCAGACATACCTTCTTTTCCAAGGGTTCAATATGATGCGCCCTGGCGATGCGGTACTTAGCACCGCTATACATAGCTAAAAGAACATCCAATCTAGAATTCCACCATATAGATAACACTTTAGGCAAAAAAACGACATCATATTGCTCTTTAACTAAATTCTGTTGTGCAAAAGACATTGCGTCTTCTTTATCACACGCCGCTACTTCCCTTAATGTACCTTCATATGTGAGAAATTTATCGACATAAGGACAATTTTTTATCAATGGAAAAATAGCATGCCGAACTAATAATGTGATCTTAGAGCAAGGAAATTTTCTCTTCAATTCTCTAAAAAAAGCGGTCGTCCAAATCATGTCGCCTACAGCATCCAGCCGAATGATCAAAATTTTTCGCCAATCTTTCGGCCTATTAAACAGCATTTTTTCAGGCCTGCTAGCTATATACTTTAAGCTCTTCATCATTTCTAATTTATATAAATGAAAAAAGGAATCTTCTAGTTCAAAAAATGTAACATTATTGATATTTATTAAAGCTTTCTTTATCTCTTCTTGAAAAGCTTTTTTTAGAGAAAAAACAATCCCAGTTTGAGGACACATTTTCAATAATTTTTCTCTTGCCAAATATACCGGCAGTCCTAGATACTCATGAGCGGAGTCGTCAGTTACCAGGAATCCTTCCACACAAATATGATGTTCCTTTAAAATATGTAAACATATTTCGCCATATTTTCCGGCACCATATAAAAAAATATATTTATGTTGAGCGCAAAACTCAAGCAATCTTTCCTTAGTTTCTTCAACTATAAAAAAATCATTATTGCTTATTTCGTACACCCAAATTTGCTCCTTTGTTCCACAAATTACTTAAACTGATGTACAAGAACTGTGCTGTTAAGGCAACAGTATTCTCAAATGATAATATTCAACATTATATACTGAAAAAATCCCAAACCTTTTAATTTTTCCTCGATTTCTTGATGATAGCACCGATTGGTGGCGACAATCACCAGCGCTTGTCTTGAATATCCCGTCAACTCGTCTATCATGTAAAGATGGTGTCCATAGAGAGAAGTCTTTAAAGGTTTATTGGTTACGGCAAACCCAAGTATTTCTTTTTCTAAGGCATTAAGCGCACAGAGAACGTCTAAAGAGGCCAACCCGGCACCATACACGATAAGCGTATGAGCACAAAGAATCTTTTCTTCTTGTTCGCTATCAAAACCTTTGAAGTAAGCCTTGCTCGGCATACATACTTCAGCTAAAATATGCCTTTCATAATCAGCGTCAAGGTTGCTGCTAATAAATTCCGCTAACTTAGGGGAATTTCTCAAGTGCCCTTGAACCTTACTGACTTGCTGCTCTAAAAATTGCTTCAAAGCTTGCGACGCCACAGGACAGCATTCCTTTGCGAGAAGCTTCAAGACTTCTACATACTGAATAAACTGTCCAAATACGCTATCCCTTTTTGCATCTAAAGAAGTCGTTGCTGAAAAAGAACGAATCCTATAATGATACAGCCTATCATCCAATACTGCTACACGCTTTGCCCGGATAATGGCACTAATGGAGAACAAACCGCCTTCACCAATTTTCAACTTTGCAAATCTTAAATGATTGTTATCTATGAATTTTTTATTGTACAAAGCTAAGCATGGATAATAAAAAAAATCGCCATTGTTCAGAAAATCAGACATTCTCTTCGGACCTGTACAGCATCCGCTGTAGGAACTGATAATCCCCTTTTTGGCATATACACTACATTCAACCCGATCTATTTCATAATGAATATACGTTTTAAAATAGCAAATATCCAGCTGGTTTATATGTAATTGCTCGTACAACTTTTCCAATGCATGACTTTCTAACGTATCATCCGAATCCATAAAATAAAGGCATTCTCCTCGAGCATGGTCAATCCCTTTGTTTCTGGTCTCCCCAACACCGGCATTGTTTGGATTGCGGATAAGCCTGATCCTAGAATCTCGTTCGGTATATTCACATAGAATCTCATACGAACAATCTGTGGAAGCGTCATCAATACAAATAAATTCGATTTCTTTGAGCGACTGGCTCAAAAGGCTTTCCATACATTCTCGTAAGTAAAGCTCTGTATTGTATACAGGTACAATAACTGAAATCTTCGGATTCAAATTAAACCGGTCCTTTCATTTACTCAAGATAGGGTATTAAAAAAGAGCTCACAGCTTTCCCGAGAGTCTGAATTCCTAACTCGGTCTGAAAATGCACCTGATCTGAATAAACCGTTTTGGGAGCCTTGCTCACTGTCGTCCACAGATCATTAATACCAATCTCCCAAGGCTTCAAAACATCAACTGCCGTAGCATTATATTTTTTGATATCGGCATTCAGTCTAATGCCGATATCTGGGCCTGGGGCAAACCCAGGTTCAATCACCGGCGTCGTCAGGGCAAACAGGATGATCGCATCCGGACAAAGATGCTTCAGCATATGAACTATTCTTGTTAACTGTTCTGCATATGAACTTATAGGTATCAAATTGTCGTCGTCACCTGTAAGCCTCAAGACATCCCAAAGGCCACAGTTGAAGTGGATAATGTCAATATCTCTTTGTTCTGGCTCATACAGTTTATTGATCCACTCGTGAACATAGCGCAGGGTGTATTGGCAAAACCTTCCATTATCATGGTGAAATCTTACGTCTGCCTTGTCTTTCAGTTCTTCGCGTACATATTGATCATAGCACTGCCGAATAGAATCACCCAGCAATAGTATCTTTTTCATTTTTCAGTGCTCCCTCTGCATGGAGCAAACAAACCCAGTAACGCTATGCCAATTCCCGCAGAAGCTTTCTGAGCTGTTCAAACTCCATATCATAGCGTTCGGAATCAAATCTTGAATTTGAGTTTATCACACCATTTAGCTTTTGCTCTATCTCAAACGGATTGTCCAATTTGCTAATATAGTCCAGATGCTTAATCCACCCATATACCCCGAACACCTTATTGCTGATATTATCTAACACTAAACAGGGCGTCCGACTAATTACGCAAAAAATCATGGTATGCAACCGATCTGTCACAACAACCTCCGCCGTTTTAATCCTTCTGATGAACCTGTCGACCGCCTCTTCTCGTTTAGTCATTGAGGATGGTTCACTGACAATATTGGAAATGATCCCCACATCTGTAAAACGCTTCTGTAATTCCCTATGTATAAGGTCTCTGCTTTCCTTGGCAATCGTGCTTTCTCTATCCTCCCTTAAGCAAAGAAGTGCACCAGTTCGTAGAAATTCCTCCTCGCTGTAGTTTAAGAGCAAAGCAGCATCTGGTAAAAACATTTTTCCGATATGATCATCAAAAATCCTGTTCGCCAATTGATAGGAAAAAGGATCACGCAGACACATATATAATCTTTTATGCCGATTATATATCTCTTGCGACAACTGACACTCTCTTCTCCCAAAGGCCGAATTCTCAAAAAAGAGGGACTGTGGGAGAATAATTATCGCGTTATCCGGATGGTTATCAATTGCCAAACGCACGGTATCCTCAAGATTAATCCATAATGATCCAAGATACCCTCCGCCTGTAAACAGTAAAACATCCTCTTTCTTTATATACTCTCGGACATTGCTATTTTTGTAATAAGTACTTGTGATTTCATATATTTCGCGTGAACAGTTCAGCCCCTCTAGTAAGCTCCTTTCGGCCAGAGCAATTGCGTGATCCCCAATATTCGGATAGTCCGGTGAATTAAGAACTATAAATGCCGGGTTCCTGTCAAGGCTAAAAAATCCATCCAAAAATTTATACTGGTCATCATATTGATGGTTGTTGTCATAAAGCTTCGCCTTGATAAAGCTACCCAATTCCGGCTTAACCCAATGATTTCCGTCCTTATCCACGCGATCCCGCATGTCCAAATAAGAATAACAATCAATTGATGGAACACAGCCAAAAGCTAGATAGGCATGATCATTGAAACAGTACGGCATTTGACAATTCGTCCCAACCAATTGAATCGGGAAGGGTTTATCCATATCTCGAAATAAATTGCCCATTGATTTATGATGATAACAGGATTGTATGCTGCCTTCCATTAAATTGATCCTACAACTCCAATCTCCGGCATAACAAAAATCCTCGATTTTTTTATCATACCATAAGCTTTTTAACTCAAACATTTTTGAATGGAATTGTCCCCAAACCCGATTATATTCATCCAATGACAAAGAAGTAAGAACAGCAAGACTTTCTTTAGAGGAATCCCGTGCAAACGATATATGTGGCATTGCCCCATTAGCGTATTTCTCAAATATGAGTTTAATATCTTCAATATGCGGAACCATACTATCACATGGCGTAATTTCAATTGTATATGAGCTACAGGAACTTTTGATCTTATTGACATTGTCAAAAAAAACTTCCAGCAAGCTGTGTTTGAGCAACTCCATATAATGAAAAGAAAATTTAATAAAAAGATTCTTTTGCAACTGAGAAGGAAAGGTGAGAAATTGATTAAATTTTTCGGAAATTGTCCCATTAGTCACAATAGAAACCACATGTCCTTCGCTGAGCAATTCATAGACAAGTTCAACAATGTCTTCAGAAAGTAAGGTTTCTCCTCTTGCACAAATGTTAATAAAGCACTTCCCGCCCAAGCGTTTTTGAGATAAGCCTTTCCGAACTTTCTGCGGAGTATGAAGAGAAGTATTGACTTGGCCCGAATAAGCTAACGCTCTATCTTTCAGGTAACAATACTCACATCTGAAGTTACAAGCCATTGTCCCGTCTAATGAAATATCGACAAATTTTCTGTTATACTTATGCAACCATTCGCCTGGAAGCTTATTTAGCAATTGATAAGAATCCCTTTCAGCAAGAGCCTCTTCTGCATGGCAACAGGGAATGTCCAACTCACTCATTTGATTTCGAATAGAGCTTATTGCTTCTTCAGTACCAGATGTAATAATTACAAAAGGATCTCTCAGTGCTTGAAGTCCTCTTGGTGAAATGCAGGGATATATTTTCATTCTGGAAAATATATCTAAATTCTTTTTATTATTATCACATAAATACTCAATTTTAATTATGCTGCTTAACCTATTAAAATACGAAAAGAAATTATTGCCTAACCCAAACAAAATAATAGTTTTACTCTCAAGCACGTCATTCATATCATTGATACAACACCTGTTGTACCTTCACCCCCAAACTATTATTACTTTTCAGTTTCCAGTATAATATCCCGGATTAACAGTTCGGGATTCTTTGTGTATTTATCATTAATCCATACTATTTTTTCGGGAGCCACCTTATAATGGATCAGCATCTCCCTTGTCTCTTCTTGAGCACTATGGGGCAAATTCATAACTGCCATCACTACGTAATCATAGTCCTTAGCTTGGACGGACTCCACATGATGGACAGGAAGCCCTTGCACCATATAGGCCTCAGCCAAGCGATCAACCCATAGTTCGATTTTACAAAACCCAGAAGAAATAATGGCTGAATAAAGTATACGTCCAAAATCTCCCGCTCCGTATAGAATAATCCGGCTGTCCCGAGTAACACAATCATAAGGGATCAAAGAATTTTCGGTCCAAAATATTTCCGGGCATCGGTATAAAATTTTATAGAATTCAAAACAATGTAATTGTGATAATAAAACCTTTGGAGCTACAGAATCGCAAACGTATTGGTATAGATAGCGAAACAAGATTTTTAATTTTGCTTTTTCGTCTGTTTCGTACTTTTTAGTGATGGAAGCTGGGCGCTGACGATAATGATAATAAGGGCTATTCTCTACTACAATGCATTTCGCGGCAAGAAGGATCGGCAAAACACATGCAATATCTTCACCGTAACTTATTTCGTCACTTACAGCAAGCTGGTTTAACTGCAAAATATCTCTTTTGAACAACTTATTCCACAAATTGACTCGTATACCGTATTGATAGAATTCTCCTGTATATATCAACTTGGAATATACCGTCTCCAATAAATTTCTTTCTCTATATACACCTGAGGGAAGTCCATTCTTTACGATCGTATAATTTTCACCAACATTGCGAAAATGTCCGGTTGCAACCACATCAGCATCGTGTTTTCTTATAAGATCATGCATTTTCTCATACATATCCGGTTCTATCCAATCATCGCCATCCACATAACCAATGTATTGCCCTGAAGCAGCTACAATACCCGTTTTTCGCGCGCTAACCAGACCTTTATTTTTTTCTTTATGGATAACTTTAACGCGAGAATCCTGCCGCACAAACCTGTCACACATAGCGGGGCACGTATCGGGCGATCCATCATCCACAAGTATAATTTCTATATTCCGGTAAGTTTGATTAAGAATGCTTGTTATACATTCGTCCAAAAAAGATTCCACTCGATATATAGGAACGATAATACTTATCAAATCCCCTTGCATAATTCGCCCCCTGCTTCTGAGCTAAATTATTCTGCTGCGAGAAATCTATCCAGTGTAAGTGTTGTGAGGTCACAAAATTATTATACTTTATCCGTATTTCTACGTCCCTCAAAGCACTCACAACAGATATTCGCCATATCAGCTATAGATTGCTCAAATTTTTCATACACTTGAAAATACACTTCTGCAACACCAAAATAATTTTTCAGCTTTTCTTCGCAAATATCCTCTAAAAGCAATTCCCGTTCAGGCTGTATATATTGTCTGCAACGATAATTGCAAACCGGCGTTGGAATACATATATAGATTTTTCGAGCGCCGCAAGCCTTGAGCATATCACAAACCACCTTTAAGGTGATTCCCGTAAATATCGCCTCATCAACCAACGCAATCGTCTTATCCTGAATAAAATCTGGTAGAGGGACAATCTTCGAACGGATTGTTTGTTCCCGCAACGCCAGATCCGCTAATTGAAAACTACGTACAGACGCATCTGGTTTAACCAAGCCCTGCACATACGGAACTTTAAGCTCGGTTGCAAGTCCCATTGCATAATATAATCCAGAGGACGGCACCGGCATGACACAGTCTAATTCGTTAACCATGTTTGCAGGCAATACCTTGCCCAATGCCATGCCAAGCTGATACCGGTAAGATCCGATATTCTTCTCATTGGCATATGCGGTCGGATCACTTTTATAAATCAATTTAAATACACAATGCAACTGTTTTCGTAAAATATCCGTCCCTCGCTGAATGTCACTAACAAGATAATCCCGATCAACAACTTCCAATTTAACATGAGACGGACGATTGTGTAGCTTACTTTTTGTATCCTCCTGAATAAGCACCGAATCAAAACCAAATTTTTGGGCAATCAATCTCCCCCAAGTATATTTCGTACAGGGAAACTCACTGGTTATATGAATAATCCCAGTTTTAGCCAATGCTGCTTCTATGCTAAAGGCAACCTCATCAATCAATACTGGATAACGAATTTGCTTATTGTCCAAGTATAAAGTTTGTCTCTGTGCTAAACTTTGGATAACCTTTATCGGAAAAGTCAATTTATCAGTATCATCATTATAGCCATACAGAATCGGCATACGGATAATCAGACTATTCTCATAGGCGCTAACAACATCCTCAGCGGCTTTCTTTGTTTCCCCATAATAATTTTTAGGATGACGCTCCGTCGTATGGGAATATTCCTGGCTTCTCTCACCGTCAAATACATAATCTGTAGAAATAAGAATCAGCTTGATATGGTATTTCCTACATGCCTCAACTAAAATTTTCACCACTTCAAGATTGAGTTCGCGCGCCATATCCTTATCCTGATCACAAATTTCTGGTTCAGCAATTCCCGCTGTATGAATAATGATCTGCGGACGGTTTAATTCAATATACGCATTTACCTTTTGACTATCCGTCAAATTAAGAGAAGGAAACACCTGCGGAACTGCTTTATGTTGAATACCATTGACAGTATATCTTCTTTTTAATATATGAAATACTTTTTTTCCCAGTAGACCGGATGCCCCTGTCACCAAGATTGAAAAGTCTTCGATTTTAAAGCTACGCTTTGCCGCAATGTAATCAAAGTAAGTGTCAATCCCCATAATTCTTTCGTCTGTCACAGCAACGCGAAAGACTGTTTCTTTAACAATTTTATTTAAAGAAATTGAATACCAAGTCTGAGCATTTTTCGGCTTAGCTAATTCTTCTTTCCATAAATCTACTGTATCTTTTTTCAAATAGATTATGCTTTCATAAGTTAGCGATGATTGCACATGTTTCCCAATCTCTTCTACATGGTTACTTTTTACAACTATGCCGGTAGCTCCATAACTATAGTTATCATTATTTTTAGCCAATACAGTATTTTCTTTTTGACCTAGCATCACAAGTAAAACAGACTCATCAAATACCAAATCGCTGTCGAGAATCAACGTATCTTCATCAACTTGCTGCAAGGCTAGAAATAAGCTGTATGCATTGTCAGTTTCTGCATAATAGGGATTATATACCGTTTGAACAGGAAACTTGTCTGCAAGTTTTTCCTGTCTATATCCCGTAACTAAAATAATTTGTGAATCATCAACTCCCGCTTGCCGCAACATCCGCAATTGCCGCTCAATAATTGTTTCTGGTCCGAATTGCAGCATGCATTTGGGCTGATGGGCGGCAAGGTTACCCAAGCCGCTCCCTTTTCCGGCAGCCAAAATAACAACTTTCATATCTTCAATCCAATCCAAATAGCTTTATTGTTTCTAAATAGTCTTCAACAAAATCAATTTCATGCCATTTTTTCGCTGTCACTAGATTAACAAACGGAAACTCCTTGCAAATATTCGTGATTGCCGCCGTATACCAGGTGGCACCGTGCCTTTCGTCAAGAAGAGCCTCCCGAAACGCAGGGATGGTTTCTCGGGCAATTTTAAAAATACTAATATATACCAGGCCTGTATTCATGTATTGCTTTCCAATCGCTGTCACATATCCGGCAGCGTCAGTCACAATTCCTGTACTTTCCTCTAAATCATCAGAAACTTTGCTCATTAATATATTCGGATCCGGCGAAAGTAAAAGTTCCTGTAATAAATCTACTTCAAAACACAAATCCGCATCCAAAATCAAAATGTCATCATCCATACTTTCTAATGCCAGCCCCAGGCTGTAGGAATTCTCTTTTTTATCATACAATGTATTCACTATTAAATTAGGAACATGCTCCTGCAGCAAATCATACCGGTATCCGCCTACAACATAGATATCTTCTTCAGCAATGCCGGCTTCTTGTAATAGACGGACTTCCCTTGATAGAATTGTTTCTTGACCTAACGGCAGCAGGCATTTCGGTTTTCCTTGCGTATATTGGCCTAGTCTCTTTCCTTGACCCGCAGCTAAAATAATTGCTTTCATTATCTCTCCTAAACCTCTATTAATTGTATGGCAGATACTGGATGAACTTTGCGTTTCTCTATAGGCGGAAGTTGTCGGTAATCACCAAATTCAAAAGTTAGAAATCCGTCATAATCCACAATACCTTGCAAAGGATATCCTTCAAAATTCATGTCGGCCCCAGTTTCAAACCATTTACGATAATAACAATATTCTTTGTTAGGAGAAGGCATTAAAAGGATTCGTACACGTTGCGTATTATTCTTATTGCTTCTCACTATTAACCTATTTAAATAGCTGAATATCATCGTTTCCGGTATATTGCTTAACAGACTATACCACCGTCGGCAAAACATACTTTTATCTGCATATTTACCAACTGCCGACCACAGAATCTTACGAATGCAAAAGCATTCTATATCCTTTAATCTCCGTAATATAAAAGAATCCGGTACCCCGTCCAGCGGGAAAATGTCAATAAAAACGCCTTGCTCATAAGGCATATGTTCCTGATACTCACGCAAAAAAACAGTACCTTTTCGCCGTAATTTTCCATATCCCCAACGATATCCCGGCGTATTACGGTAGTCCTGAAAATAAAACCGGTCGTGATCAAGTTCTTTTTTACAAGCCTCTCTAAATTTCTCATATTCAGGTCGCAGCATGGCCAGATCCGCATCGTCATCCCATGGAATAAAGCCGCCGTGACGGACTGCGCCTAATAAAGTACCACCAATAATATTGTACTTAATTCCGTATTTTTTGCATATACGGTCTACTTCAATCAACATTTCCAGTTCTATCATCTGCAGTTTTCGTAATGTATCGTTATCTAGCTGTAGCAACCGCATTCATCCTTTTGTACGTTTTCATATTTATCCATTTGCCGAGAACAAGCATTGCTCAACGCTTACAATTTGTGAGCGGTTTATTCTATGTTCAGTCCTTTTTCATACTCATCCACAACTCTTCGTCCATGATCCGGGCAATTCGTAATAAACACCTCCACACCCAGCTCGCACAGCTTTTTCATGTCGGTTTTCACATCCACTGTCCACACATGAACTGCCAGTTTTTGCTGTTTGCACTCTTGCCAAAAACCGGGGTAATCCAGCAAATGCCTTCTGGGATGCAGCGCATTCACCCCCAACGCTTTGCCGTAGGCCGGTACGTCAATAAAGCCATCCATATACAAAAGGCCTGTCCTTGATTCCGGGGCCAGGCTTTTTATCTTTCGTACCGAATAATGGTTAAACGACGAATAAATAATGCGTTCCGCCAGCCTCATCTTCTGCGCCAAGGCGGTTGTCTTTTCTTCCATTTTATCGTAAAAAACGACATTATTCTTAAACTCAATATTCATTTCCAGGTTATTGCCCTGCATCATTTCAAAAAACTCTTCCAGCGTCGGGATAGCCATAAATCCGTATTCCGGACGGGTTTTACTGAAGCTGAACTGCCTTAGTTCCCGCAGTGTCAGATCTTTAACCCAGCCCGCTCCATCGCTAACGCGCTGGATGGTCTCATCATGAATAATGACAAGCTGGCCGTCTTTCGTCAGTTGCACATCCAGTTCGATACCGTCCGCACCCATGGCTACCGCCTTTTCAAACGCCGGCATAGTGTTTTCCGGCGCATACTGGGTATCCCAGCCCGCCGCTCCGCGGTGCGCCCATACCTTGGTCTTTGCCATTATTTCCTCTCCTTAAATCATATCAGGTTTTAACCGGCTGACTTCTCTGTTCCAGAAATTTTTCCATAAGCCCAGCTAACGCAACTGATTCATCACGCGTAAGCTTAAAGCCGCCGCTGCTGTGACCGTTAATTGTCGCGATAAAATCGCTGAGTTCGTAGCGCAGACCATCACCCAGAAACTTGGTATACACCTTTTCGTTCTGGGTAAAATCCTCATAGCAAATCTCGAATTCCTTAGTTAGCCACCAGGGAGCAGGTACAAAAATGTACCCTCTGGTACCGGAAATAAGCAAATGTCCGTCAGACTTTATCTTCAACCCGGTTTTTGATGTGGCAATATTGCCACCATAGTTAAAATACGCCTTCGTATAAATATCCACGCCATTATCCGCCAAAAAGCTTTTAAAGTAAACATCCTGATAGTCCGTACCCAACAGCTTTATAATCGGCAGTAATGTATAGCTGCCAAACTCGGTAAAGCTTCCCCCGTTTCGAATATCTGTCACTTCCCTCAAGTGGGAGGGCGTCAACCGGGTAAAGCAGGACTCCACATCGCGAATTTCGCCAATAACACCGCTCTTCGCCAGGCTGATTAAACGGATGAAGCCGGGGACATAGGCCGTTTTTAAAGCTTCCATCAAAATGCAGTTTTTTTCCTTTGCCAAGTCAAATACTTCTTCCGCCTGCGCTTTTTGCAAGAGCATCGGCTTTTCACATAATACATGCTTGCCATGCTCTAATGCTCTTTTAATATAACCGTAATGCGTCTCATGCGGCGAAGCAATATTGACGGCATCCACATGCTCGTAGAATTCTTCTTCATCATCTGTGGCAAAAGCCAGGCTATGTTCGGCAGCAAACCTCTCGGCGCTTTCCCGGCGCGGATTGTAAACCCCTTCGATATTTAGTCCGCTAACAAACTTCGCCTCAGGAATAAAGCGCCCGGCAATCCGGCCGCTGCCAACAATGCCCAGGCGGATAATTTTATAGTTTTGGGCCCGCTTCATGGTGCTGGAAATGCCCTTTGTCCGTTCCAGATACACGACCTCGCAATAGTGTTTAAGATAATCAAACATGCCTATCCAATCAGAACCCACTGTAAAAACATCCACCTGGTATTTTTGAATATCTTCAATCTTCTGCCCGGTATGATCTTCGATAATGATTTTATCGGCAAAGCCGGTTTTTTTGACATTTTCAACCCGTTCCATCAGAGAGTCCACAATATTGAGCTTACCGCGGCTTTCGTCGTAGTGTTCGGTGGTTACGCCGACAATCAGATAATCGCCTAATGCCTTGGCCCGCTGCAGCAGCCGGTAATGTCCTTCATGGAATAAATCAAACGAGCCGTAGGTTATCACTTTCTTCATCGTCACTCGTCCTTTACATATATCGTTCGATCCGGTCCGGCACCGAACCTCACCAAGTCCAGCCGCTTTTTATCCGGACTGACAATCAGGGTATCCCACAATTCCTGGGTAATCATGCCAAGCTCACGTCTCTCAGTAACAAAGCCCGGCGCTTTCTTTTCCTGCATATCCTCACATTTGGCGCAGCCAATTGAAATAATCGGGAACAATCTATCGCGGTAAACATAGTCAGAATGGGCATGCCCGTGAATATAGGCCAGAATGTTGTTTTGTTGGCGCTGGTGTCCTTCCAGGACAGCCATCAGTGCGTTCCCGCCCCGGATTTCATCTGACCAGTAATCCAGTCTTGCCAAAGGAGCGTCATGACTGAAAATTAGGATAGCAAATCTCTCCGGGCTGATTTGTAATATGCGCTCCAGCCACCTAATTTGCGCCGTATCAAAGCCATAACGAATTTTCTCATTGTTATCATAGGCATTCAAGAAAATGCAGCGGATTTCCTGCCTAGGATAGTCAGTGTAATAATATGGCAGGGCAGGATCACTTTTATAGCTTTTACTATGCTGCTGATACAATTCAATTTGCTCTTCCAGCGAAAATACATCCGGATTGCCAGCAAAGTAATTGGCATCATGATTGCCAAGCACAATATGAATAGGAATAGACAGCCGCTGCAAGTCGGCAAGCATTCTGTTCACGTATTTCCTGGTAAGCTCCCCCGGCACCATTCCGTCCGTCAAATCACCCAAATGGACGACACTGTCAAAGCCTGCCGCCTGATGCACTGCCTGCAAATTTTTCGCCGTGTCCTGCCAGGTACCGTTGACAGTATAGTGCGTATCGGCAATAACGGCCAGCACTAAAGCCCCGTCTGTCTTCAAAGCTCGGACTTTTTGCGCCGTATCTTCGACTTCCGGCAAAAAAACAGCCTGTATTTTTTTATCGTCCCCGACGGTAGACACAAATCTTAAAATTTCATTAATCCGCTCTGCTTCCTGCGGACAAAACGCAGCACCGTCAAGCCGCTTCAGGCATATGCGGAAATAGCATGCAGTTGCAAATACATAATCCTCTTGCCGGTAGCTGTCGCCGCTTAAATCCCCGGCATAAGAGACCCAGGCCTGCTCCGGGGCGTACTCATAGGTATGCAGATATTTATGTTCAAACTCCCGTGTATAAGTTGCCACATTAAAATAATACTGTTTATCCAAAAGCTGTAACCGGCTTCCTTTATCTGCCGGATAAAATTGCAGACTGGACATCCGGTCAGGCTGATTTTTTCCTATCATGCCTGTGGAAGCGTATATCGTTATACCGGCCTTCACTGCCAGTTTAGTCTCCCGCATCGCACACCTGTCCCATAATATATTGATGTACTTTTTTCCCGCAGCTACCATCAGCGTTATTGATGAAGCCGGCGTAAGCCTCCTGCTGTGCCTGCTTGTCATGACGTCCGGCAACCACATACTCTATAAAACTCTCCACATTGCGCCAAAGACCATTTTCAGCTGTCATATAAGGGGCAGCCGCGCTTATGCAGCCAAAAGACTGCTCTATCGGGGTGGATAAGGCCTGTACATCAGCTTCAGCTAACCGGCATGGCTGCAGCCTGCAGGTTTTCGTCACCGTATCAACAACAACTAAACTGCGATCATAGGCGGACAAAGCCATGATTATATTATCGCCACCGGCAAACGCGTTAAAAAAGTTCGGCTGCTGCTTATAAAAGGCCGATTTACGCTCACCAATCCCGTAAGGAAGTGCCAGATCAACCTGCTCAAGGGTTTCAGTGGACAAGTCCAGACGAATAACCTTATTCGCGTAGCAAGGGAATAGCCAGATAGCACCATTCATTTTTACCGCGCTGCTGAACATGTAGGTGTCACCACTGTTCCAGTCGGCGTCGCAGGTAAAGTCCTCCGGATAAATAGCATATGTTTTCCAGTCACCGGTCTGACTGTTCCATTTTACAATCGCTCTTGTTTTCCGGGGAATCAGCCAGTATTCATCGCCATTTTCGATCATAAAAGCATAGCCTGCCTGCTCCTGACCTACCGTATGAAACTGGTATTTACCGGTTTCCATATCAAATTCCAAAAGCTTATTTGTTTGGACAGCAGGCAGCAGCAGCTTCTGCCCTCTGATGCGATAATCGCCTAGCAACCCATCATTCTCCTGGGTTCTGCATGCTAACAGTTCTTGCAGACATTCGGTATAATACCTGCATTCCCCTGTCATCAAGCACATGCGCAAAATAGCCGGATATCGCCACGGCAGCAAAAATACATATTGTTTATAGCGGACGATATGACCGAAATTCCCATATTCCAGCGGATTCTCCAGTGGAATTTTTTTGCACTCCCCTGTTTCCAGACTGTATTCGCAAATTTCCTTGGCATTTCCCGGAGAAAATAAAATGATATTATCCATTTTTAAAAATCGGCTGTATAGTCCGGCAAGCACCGGAAAATCGTCAAATTTCGCGACCGGCGTTATTTGGCCTGACACAAGATTCATTCTGCATAAGGCATTATATCCCTCAGCAATAAACCACACCTCGCCATTCTCAGCCAGCGTGTGCCCAAAACGTACTGACGCTGCTTCATCTGGCGTCGGAGTATCCCAGAGCATCATTTCGTTCGTAAAAAATACCGGCTTGCCGGCAATGCCAAACAGATGAACAACCGAAGAGGTGCTTTCTCCCAGATAGGCGTCGGCAATAGCTACCGCCATGTTAATATCCGGAGTCTCATCCAGCACCCCCAACCGCTTGGTGACAAACTCTTTTTCCAGCGCTTTGTATTTGGCATACAACTCAGGTCTCATTGATTTCAGTGTAGCAGTCATTAGGGGATGCGGGCGCCAAAGCAGCTCAATCTCCTTGTGCCTGGCAAAGCTTGCAAAAATAAGCTTCATCTTTTGCAGTGCCTGCTCACCAAACCGCAGCACGCTCGACAGGCTTGTATTGTATAAAATAACCTTTTTTCCACGAATGACCTTTTCCCAGGCGTTGGGGATTTTTTTGTTTTTTTCACAGAAAAATACTCTGTCCGCCTTGGGAGAACCCAGTGGCACCAGCTTCTTGGCTGGTATATAATCATGCAAGCAGGCATCCAACAGCTGGCCTTGCGTCATCCGGATCTGCATGTTCTCCTGCGGCACAACCATTTTATCCATGTACTGATAACACGGCAGCTGCACATGCGATTCCGGCCATTCTTTTCCCAAAATAAAGTACGGCACATAGACAAGCATATCGGTATGCTTTTTCAGTTCCTGCGAATAATACCTCGAATCAACAGAGGTGACCAGATTGCAGCCGTCAAAGGGGTTATGAATATAAATTGCATCCGGCCTGCGCTCAGCGACATCATACTCACGGTAATCCGTTACCGGCACATAATCGGGCAGCAAATTAGCCTCATAGTGCCACTTAGCGGCTGTCCCGTCAGGATTTCTGTCACAATACGGTATCGGCACCACATAGACATCGCAATGTTCTTCATCCTCCCGCGCAGCCAGCCAGATACTCTCCAGGCTGTCCCACATGGAGGCCTTATAGGGCAGGAACAAAATTTCTTTTTTGGCTTTCCCTTCCTGTTGCAGCTCTGTTGCTGCCATCTGCAGCAGCTTGCAGGTTTCATCCAGCCATTCCGGGGATAGAACTACCTCGCTGCTCGGCTGCATAGCATGGATCAACCTGTCAAACAGCTTTGCATAGCGGCTGCTATACTGCCTTGCGGATAAACCGTCCTGACAAGCCTTCGCAATGGCAGCTATTCCTGCTGCACATTCTGCAAACATCGCGGTCTGCCCCGATGTCTGTATATAGCGGATTCCTTCCTCCACTGTTGATAATAACTCAATAAGCTGCGCTCTAACCAGCCTGTCCATCCAAGCCCTCCTGTTCCGGCAATGCCTAGTTCTTCACGGAATTTAATATTTCCTCAACCCGCGCTTTCACGCTGCCGTCATCCAGTTTGTCAACATTCCAACGGAGGTAGTCGTAAATATTGTTGCTGCGATACCCTGCCTCAAAGGCTCTGACAAAATTCTCTGCAGCAGCCACCGGATGGCTCAGACGGTGCAGGCAATAGCCTTGGTTATAATACAGCAGCGGATGCACAACCAAGCCTCTGCTTACAGCATGTTCTGCCGCATTGTAAAAATAGGCCAGTGCTTCTTTGTAGTGCCCTTCTTTCAGGAAGATGCCGGCGATGGCAATAGTTAGTTGGTCCGGGAAGCGATTACTTAGAGCCAGGAGCTTATGCTGTGCTGCCTCATCAGCCCAACGAATGAAAAGACGGGTCAAGCTCAAGAAGGCGGCTTGGTCTTCTGCAGTAAACAAGCTGGGGGCGCCTTGGTAAGCCTCCAGAATATGCGCATAGGCAGGCGGCAGAACAGTTAAGGCAGCGGTCATATATTCTTCCTTGCCGCTTAAGAGTGCTGTTGCTGCGGCCAGCAGCCCTAGGCTGTTATCCTGCTCTGCGGCATAGCAGGCCAAAATAGTATTGAAAGCTTTGTCATAGTGACCATTAGCCACCAGCATTTGCAATAGTACATAATCTTGCTGGGGATATTTTTTCTCCCGCATTGTCGTATAGTAGGCCAATACCCGGGGTACGGCATGATGAGTCAGTCTTGTTGCCAAGAAGTCCAGATCAGCTTGTCGTTCAAGGTCATATACAGTATTCAGGAAAGCAATGATGTCCTCTGACGGTTGGGTACGAATCAGCTTAATAATGCGGTCAAAGATAAGCGCTTCATACTTATCCTGCTGCAGTGCTTCCAGGTAATAGCCCAGCGCCGTACTGGCATCATTCTTAAATTCACTGATCGCCCCCAGCATATTGTACAGGCTGCCCATGTGGGCAGGCATGTCGTTCATACCCATGTCGGTATAGCTTTCATGCAATTGCCTGGCATACTGTGCTGTCTGCCAGGCCGCTTCATAGCGCCTGTCCTCATAAAAAAACATGGCCTGATAAAAATGAAATACGGGATGGCGCGGGAATTTGGCAATGGCGTTAGACACTTCCGCCTGAATCTCTTCGTCCGGATACGCACTCTGCTGCATGGCTTCGATTAACAGCGAATAAACGCGCGCGTTCAAGGCATTCATAGGGTGTCCGGTAGCCATGAACAAGCGAATATAGTGGATGACCTTGCCCCACTCTTTTAAGCCGGAATAGCTGTCGGCGATATAGTAAAAATATTCCGGCCTGGCGGAGGTGTCACCAGATACTTGTTGCAGCAGCGCTGCCAGGTTGCGCTGCGACTTTTCTTTTAAACCAGTTGCGGAATAACCGGTGTGGTGTAGCAGCAGCTCCTGCCTGTCTGGCAAGAAAGCCTTCAGCTTCGATACATCCTGCAAATAGGCCAGGCTTTCGTGGATGGCGCCGATGTAACGGATGTGCTTGTTGTTTTTAAAAACCCGCATTTGGATAAATTCATTGAGCATTGTCCCCGTATCTTCATCCAGATTTATCATGCGGCAGCTTAACGCGTGAAAGCTCTTATCCAGGTTTTGCAAACAAGGGCGCAGGTTATGGCCTGTAGCATTAGCGAAATATTCATCGGCATCCAAAAAGACAATCCAATCGCCTTGGGCCTTGGATATGGCATAGTTTTTCGCGGCGGAAAAATCATTGTTCCAGGGGAAAAAAAAGACCTTGGCACCCAATTCTTGGGCAACGGCAATTGTTTGGTCAGTGGAACCGGTGTCCACAACAATGATTTCATCCACAACCATGCGGTAACTCTCAATGCAGCGGGCAATTACTCTTTCTTCATTTTTGGCAATCATACAAGCTGATATTTTCATTGTACGCATTTGTCCTTTCAGTTAGATTAGGATTTAGGATATAGGACTTAGAAGAACCTAAATCCCATATTCTAAATCCTAATTTTACTAAATAAAGGCCAGAGTATATACTCTGGCCTTTATACCTGATAAATTCCGAATTACCGGAGGAGCTGGAGCACGCCTTGAGGCTGTTGATTGGCTTGTGCCAGCATTGCTTGAGCGGCTTGGGAAAGGATGTTGTTCTTTTGGAAGTTCATCATTTCTTTTGCCATATCTACGTCGCGAACACGGGATTCAGCAGCAGTGAGGTTTTCGCTGGAAGTGTTCAGGTTGTTGATAGTGTGTTCCAGACGATTCTGGACTGCACCCATCTTGGAACGCTCTGCTGATACTGATTCAATCGCGTTGTTGATGATAGTGATTGCTGCACTGGCTTTATAGTGATTGCCAACATTCAGTGCGCCTTTATTGACACCGTTATCAGTAGCATCGCCATTATTGTCGCGCAACTTGAGATCGCTGGCTTTCATCGAATTGATACCGACCATGATATTTTGACCGCTGTTAGCGCCAATCTGCATCGCAAAGGAATTACCAACACTAGAACTTGAAGCTATTGCAGCCTTGGTGGTAATGGTAATGCTTTCGCCATCTGCCAACACACCTATGTTGTCAAATGCAATGGTTTGACCGCCAAGTGCAACGGTTGTGCCAGTGAGATCGCTAGTGGCATCAAAAGCAGTAGTACCGCCTTGGTGGTAAACGCTATATGTGCTTCCGTCAATGGATACTGTAGCCTGACCGGAAACTACCCCCTTCGTAATGATAACAACATCGCTCTGGTCAACAGCTTTGATAGCAGTTTCATTAGCCGTCGTATTCGCCAAATTAATCGTTGCTTTGCTGTTGTTCTGCAGAGCAGCTTGGCCATCTTCTGCATCTATTTGACCTTTTTTGCTGCCATCAAGCAGTTTTTGAGTATTGAACTCAGTGGTATTGGCAATCCGGTCAATTTCGTCAGTCAACTGGTTGATTTCTTTTTGGATCTCGCCACGGTCAACCTTGGTGTTGGTATCATTGGAAGCTTGTACTGCCAGCTCGCGCATTCTTTGGAGAATGCTGTGGGTTTCGTTCAGCGCACCTTCTGCGGTCTGAATCATGGAAATGGAGTCCTGGGCATTACGCTGGGCTTGATCAAGACCACGAATCTGGCCGCGCATTTTTTCGCTGATGGCAAGACCGGCGGCATCGTCACCGGCACGGTTGATACGCAGACCGGAAGAAAGTTTCTCTAAGGATTTGTTGGTTTGGGTGTTGTTATTAGACAAACGGTTATAAGTATTCAACGCTGGCATATTGTGATTAATAATCATGGTTATGGTTCCTCCCTGAATTTTATTAGCCTAGGCATCCTTGCCCGGCAGAATCTACTTCAGTATGAACTCCTGTCCGGCCGGTACAGGAATAGTTTACTGACCTTCTGCTAGTATTATCGGCAATACCGGTTATTAATTTAGAGCCCCATTCCGCCATTTCTTTGCATTATTGCTTTGTTATGAATTAATTCTCCGTTTTTCTCCATTATTCGACTGTTTATAAAAAACTTAATAAATTTCTAAGAAAAAAAACCGCAATAGCGGCTATAGGGCTTTGCGTATTCTGTTGATATCCTCGTCATGCTGCACACCTTGTCGCATTAAGTATCTAATGCTTTCACCCATTCTGTCCTGATTTGTTTCTACTTCTTCGACTTTCCTGTATGTTTTTTCAAGCATGTCCAGTATAGCGGCATCGGCCTCTTTAATGTTCTTAATTTCGGCCTGAATAGCAACCTGGCCGTCTTTGAGTCCTTTAATGTCACCCCGCATAGCGGTAATGTCACTCTGCATAGCAGTCTGTCCGTCTTTCAGGCCTTTGATTTCAAACAATATCTGTTTTAATAATTCTTCCACATTATCACCCCTCGTACTTATACGGCTATTTTATTTAGCCGCAGCCTGCTGTCCCCGGGCCAGTTTCATGGCTTGCATCCAGGTATCGCGAAGCTCTGTCAGCAAATTCTTTGCTTCTTCCAGCTGGCTTTTATCTTTTTTGATATTGGCCTGGATCAAACGGTATTCAATATAATCATACAGCTTAAAATAGTTCTGGGATATCTCGTACTCCATATCCAGGGTACACATAAATTCACGCACAATATCCTGAGCCCGCAGATTAGCTGCATTGGCTTTTTCCAGGTTGCCTTGTCCAAGGGCCTGCATGCTCTCCGTGATAAAACGAATGGCTCCGTTATATAGCATTAATGTCAGTTCCTCAGGCGAAGCTGTCATGATTTGCTGATTTTTGTACACATTGGCGGTGTTTGCCGCATTCATAGGTGTATCCTCCTGCTCTTATCTATATGTAGCCGGCTGCCGGTTACGCCTTTTTGTCCAGCAGAATTCCTATATACTCCCTGATTGCCCCAAGAGTGTCCAAGAGTTCATGCGGCGGAAATTCCTTCAACACTGTATCTGTTTTGGTATCCACAAGGCGAACCATCAGCCGCTGGGTTTTTTCATGAATTTCAAACTTAAGATCGGCGTTAAACAATTGCATGATTTTGTTGAGGTCATCCGTTGCCTTGGCAACATCCTGCTCAAGCTTTGTCTGCGCTTTGAACCCGGGTTGTTTGTTTTCCTCCTCCGCGATGGGCTCAGGCTGTCTTTCAGGCTTCGTATTCACGCCCGCGCGGCCGCTGGCTTTGGCCGCAGTAAAAGCTGCTGAGGTATTGCCTTTGCCCAGGATAGTGGTCTGAATATCCATATGTAAGCACCTCGCCGTGTTTATTCTATAACTATAGTATCGAATAAAACCGCAAAATCTTTAACAGCTTTTCGGAAAATACACTTACCGGTTACGGCAACTTAATGTTCTGTAATATATCGTTCCCGGGCAAAACAGCAGGACTGGCGGATTGTCTATTTTCAGCGACAATGGCGTCATAAAGCTCCCCTCGGTATATTTTCACTTCTTTGGGAGCATCTATGGCCAGACGGATGCTGTCGCCTTTGATATCAACAATTGTTAGGATAATATTATTATCAATTACGATACGTTCACCGATTTTGCGGGTGAGAGCCAGCATGCTACTCGCCCCCTTTCCCGGTTGGAGCAGGAAGTCCCTGGGGAAAAAGGCGGTGGCGCACCGTATAGCGGGACTTTTCCAGAACAATTTGAATAGCTTTGCGGGTATGGCTGTTAACCAGGATCGGGGCCAGCAGATTGGCGGTCATTTCCTCGGCTCTGTCAGGAATACGAATGATATTGAAGATTTTGGGCTTGTTATCGTCAGCTATTCCCAATTCGGCTGCAACCGCATCGTCTAGGGCAAAGCTGTAATCCGGGAAGAAGGTAAAGGGCTCAGCAATAACAAAGGTCAAATCAGGCTCATTGAGCGACTGAAGAAAGAAAAAAGGACTATCCGGCTGATAAGGCAGAAGGGCAAACTCCTTTTCCTCGGGAAAGCCGGGAAGAGCATGGGGGAACTGGATAAGCTGGCTCTCGGTGATGTCTAATTCGCCAAAACGGGTGGACTTAATGCGCATGGGTGGCCTCCTGTTTTCTTCCATAATAAATAATAGCGAATTGGGCAGAGTTCTCCGCGCTCTGCCCAATAGTATGCCTGCTTATATTATAGCTAATATACTTGACGGTAACAATCCTTATTTTTACTACGCGCTAATATCTACCGAGTTATCTGTCACCCACATTTTAATGCTGGGGTATTGAACCATCCGGATATCGACAGTCGCCGGCCGGAAGTCCATGTTGACTTTGCCTGGGATTACGTCGATGGTAAGACGGCCGGGCGTTGGCTTAAAAGTGGGCTGGTGGGCTGTATAGCGTATGACCGGCGGTTCCAGGCGAGCCCAAATAACCTCTGGCGGAAGCTGGGTGTTGGCCTCTGCCGCCAAAGCGGGTATAGGGTCTTCACCTGATACTTCGGCGTTCATCAGGCGATCCCCTTCCTGCGCTATACGGGCAATGATATCAAAGGCCGTCTGGCGGCCTAAATCGGCATGATCCCGTGCCAGCCGTATGTTGGTTTTCTTGCCGTACGAAGCGCGAAAGGCTTCCCAGTCAATTTCCAGATCACCTTTTGGCTGACTGATTTCGACGGTTGCCGGCTCGCTGTCGATACGAAGCTGCGGCCGGGTGGTGGTCAGCCGCATATCGGCGCGGGTTGTCGTTATGCTGGTTTTGGCAGGCTGGGTGGAAATGTTAAGGGTAAGCATCGAAATCGCTCCCTGTGATATATTCGGTCATACTATGCCCGCTGGCGGCAGCAATTTAGCTCATAAAATCAACAAGCGACGGCGGCATAAGCTTGGCGCCGACCGACAAAGCGGCACGGTAGATGCTTTCGCTGGTTTTGAAATCAATAATGGCTTTGGCAATGTCAAGATCCTCATTAGCCGATACATCCTCGGTAATAACAACATTGTTTTTTTCCAGCAGCGCCTGGGCTTGGATGTACATGGCCATGCGGGCTCCCATTTCGGTCTGGGCCTGAAGGATATGGCTGTGGGCATTATCTACCAGGTACAGGCCTGATTTAGAAAGCCACTGCAAATCCCGGTCAGAAGCAGTATGCGGCAGGGTGTAGGTGTCACCGGTTTTGTTAGCAGTAGCTGCAGTCAATTGATATTCAACAGTTGCTGTCCCCAAACCATCTGAATCGGTTATGGTGACCTTGCCTGTTCCATCAATTGCGATTTTAGGATTAGGAGGAATGCCTCCGCTGCTCTCCCAGGTAACGCCTCCGTCAAGGGAGTAGGATACTTTTGTTGGCAGACCGGTTCCATCCACTTCTTCAATTCTCAAAGTAAATGCATTATGCGCATCAGCAGAGGTTTGGCTAATATCCCCGCCTGACGGATTGCTTTTTGCCGAGGTCTGGCCTTTCAAGGCTTCTTTAACTCTGATAAGATCGTTCAACACCTGGGAGGTTTGTATTTCTTTGCCATTTTCCGTAATTGTGTGAAAACCGAAAACATCTTCCCCGGTAAGATTTACGCTGTCCTGCGAAGGGGTTACACTACCTGGCTGAATACGCATGGATATTTTGTTGGTATCGCCCGAATACACGACAGCTTCTGTCTGTGTTCCGTCAGCGGCTGTCACCGTACGCCGCTGAAAAGGTTGAATTTTATCATTCTGTCCGGCAAAAACATAGCGATCACCGATCTTGGTGTTGCCGATTTCAATCATCTGGTTGATAATGCCGTCAAGCTCATTGGCAATAGCATCCAGTGCCATATCCGGATTAGGGGATACGGCTTTAATGACCAGTTCCTTGGCCCTAATGGTCAGAGAACCCAGGTCGCTCATGGCGCCGTCGGTTGTTTCCATCCATGAAATAGAATCTTTGACATGCTGGGTATATTGTTCATTTTCCTTGAGGTTAATATTAAACCTGAGGCTCCTGATGGTTTTGACAGGATCATCGGACGGGCGGTGCAGGGCTTTGCCATCGGAAAGCTGCTGCTGAATTTTGTTTTGACGTCCAAGGTTTTTATTTAAGCTAATCATGAAGTTGAAGGACAGCATGTTAGTGCTTACTCGCATATGTTAGTTCCCTACCTTCCGACAACGCCTGTGCCGTTAATAAGTTTGTCAAGCATTTCATCCATGGTGGTCAGTACCCTGGCGGCGGCATTATAGCCTTTCTGGAAGCGAATCATATCACTTATTTCTTCATCCATGTTAACGCCAGATACCGATTCGCGCCAGTTATTGATCTGGTTGACCAGAGTTAACTGATTCTCGGTAAGGCGTTCGGCATTTTGCGTTTGAACGCCAAGAGCGCCGATCATCGAACCGTAAAAAGTATCCAGCGAGGAACCGCCCAACAAGGAAGAAATATCTACTTTTAAGCGATTACCCAAGTTGATTGCATTGTCGCCGGCGGCATTGCCCTGAGGCTCTTTGGGGATGGTGAAAGTATATGTATCACCAACAGCATTATCGCTGTCAGAATTAATCCGGATGGTAATGCCGTCGCCCAGAACGAACTGTTTGGGTTCTGCCACCTGATTGGGGTCGGCACTCAAAGTACCGTTGCCCAATATTGTTCCGTCTGTATCTTTAATCTGATAGCTTATTTGAGTGACAGCCCCGGTAACGGGATCACGGCCGTCAATCCGTACTTCATAGCTGGGAGTAACAGCACTGCCGGTATAATTCCCGCCAATAACCGCTTTACCGCCCGCAGGATTGCCTTGCGTAATATCAAGGCTTCCCACCATGGTCTTAGCGGCAATCCGGCTCAGTCCGTCAGCCGGATTAAACAGATCGGCATTCATTGTCAACGCATCAATCCAGAGCTGCGCCCTGGGTACACCCGGATGGTCAACACTATCATAGCCGGGACCGAACAGCGCGTCATAGTTGTTGGAGTTATTGTAGTCGGTTGCAGTACCATTGCCTGCCGCGCCAAAGAAGTTATAGCCGGTGTTATCATTAGGGTCATTGTTAATGCCATAACCGTCCCGGTGTACGGCATTAAATTCCTGCAGCAAAAACTGACTCATAGTGGACAACTTGTTCAGATACGCTTTGACGCTGATATCGCTGTCGCGGGCATCGCCTGCCGAATCTGCCGATGTCTTATCTCTGGAATCGATCAGCCCTTTAAGCTCACCGCCGGTAAAGTTAATGACGGTGCCGGTTGCTGCGTCCTTAACATCGACCACTTCATAGCCATAATCCGGATCCTTGCGTGATTCGGCTTTCAGTTTATTGTTGGCATAACCGTCCACCAATACCAGACCGGAGGATTGCACCGTATAATTTCCCGCCTTGTCTTCCGTTACCCGGACGTTGATAATCTGCGATAACTGGTCCACAAGATAATCCCGCCGGTCACGCAAGTCGTTGGCATGTGCACTGCCGCCCATTTCGACGCGGACAATCTGCTTGTTTAAGGACAACATCTCTTCGGTAATTTGATTAATTGTGTCCACCCGGATGCCAATAACGGTATTGATATCGCCTACCATGCTTCTTAGTTGCGTATTGGCCTGCTGAATGGCATCCACCACTTCAACGCCCCGTTCGCGCAAGGCGGTTCTGGCGCCATTGTCCGACCCGTTGGTCGATAAAGTGTTCCAGGCCTTCCAAAATTTATCAAGCACGGTTTGCATGCCGGTTTCGGTAGGCTCCTGGAATACACCTTCCACCTGCCCCAGGGTATCTAATATAGTCTGACCATAGCCCAGCGTGGAAGTCTCTTTCCACATCTGCTGATCGATGAAGCTGTTCCGGATTCGTACAATCGACTCGGTGAGAACACCGGTGCCGATCTGCACCTTGCCAATACCGGTATAGACGGCTTGCGGGGCTGAAGTGACAAGGTTGACTCTCTGCCGGGAATAACCAGGGGTATTGGCATTGGCGATATTATGCCCAACGGTGTCAAGGGACATCTTCTGAGCGTTAAGGCCTAGTACCACAGTATTCAGACCGCTAAATGTTGAGCGCATATAATTCCTCCATTATGTGTCTCTCGTTTTCCTATGCCTTGGCATCAAACATGGACTTACCCGCCCTGCCGGTATCCGGCTGCCCTTTGGGCGCATAGGTGGGCTCGGCTGTGCTTTGGCTCAGGATATTGATGTTATAGTTAATATAATCCAGGGATTGTTTAATCAGTTTTTCATTAACCATATTGAGTTCTACCAGTTCGGCAGTCACTCCGGCAAAAGTCTCGCTGATGACTCTCAGTTTAGCGGCAGTTTCCGCTTCGGCCTGCTCAATAAGCACCGCCAGGGCCGTCTGGCCGGGAGGCAAACTCAAAGCCGCCGCAAGCTCGCCGGTCAGCGTTTGGCGCAGTTTCTCCAATTTGCCGGCTTCAATGATGAGCATTTCCTCCTGTTTGGTCAATTGCTCAAGGTCCTGCGGGTTGACCGCTACCAGAACTTCGCGTTTTTTCTGGCTCAGTCGCAGCAACGCCTGATAGATTTGAAGATTCTGGGTTAGAAGAAGTATAAGTTTATCCCACACAGCTGTCACGAATTAAACAGCCTCCTTTTTATGTGACTAATAACAGCGCTCATTTTTCGAATAGGCAATGATTCTTTCGGCAAGCTCCCGCGAGTCGACCTTATACTGGCCTGTAGCAATCTTATCCGAGAATTCCTGTACTTTGGCCTCCCGGACTTCAGGCATGTTTTTTATCGCCCGGAGATGCTGGCTTACTTCCTGAGCATGACTGGACAAAATGACTTCATCCGGACGCTGAGTCGGACTTACGCCCTGGCTCTTAGCGCCTTTGGACACTTTGGTTTGTTCACCATAGACTTTGGTAATATTTTGGATATTTTTTATATTCATATGAGCACCTCACAACTCAGGAATTCTTATTTTATTATCGTCAAAAATGGCGGGGTTATTAATCCCCGCCACAAGCAATTAGAACGAATTATTAAGCTATATCGCGTTGTTTCACTGTTTTTCTCAAGATATCAACGTTATTTATCATCCAAGACTTTTCCATACATCCGCGAACGCTGGCGCTGTGAATTTTGTGGTTCATGCTTTTCATGCTGGTCGTCCGTATGTATCTGATCCAGGATATTTTTACTGCATTTATCGCACAAGCGTCCCTCGTCAATCAAGGTTCCACAGGTTTCACAGGGATAAGAAATGGCACTGCCCATGATGCGGCCACTGCGAAGCAGGCGCAATATAATCTTGTGTTTAACGCCGGTGGCTTGGTGGATTTCTTCGAGAGTAGCTTTGTCTATATCGCGCAGATACTCTACTACCTTTTCCGCATCGTCTTCTTGCCTGCGGTAACATTCCGGACAAACCCTTGCTGCATTTTCAACATAAACTTTGCCACATTCCGAACAATTCGCAAGTCCCATGAGTTGGCCCCCCCTTTTTCTCGTTATCGTTATTATATAGCATTTTCATGCTATAGCCTAGGCCTTTAGGCTCATTTCTAAGATATTGGACATTTTTTTATAAAACCAAGCAGGATTATGACGGTTTTTGGCTAATTACTTTATTGCTTATTTTACGGTTTTTTACCCTTTGGTTTGAAAAATACGTGCTTATATCGTATTCTTCGTTGTTTAAATTATGGAAATCAGACAAAATAGTGACTATTGATGCTGATCTCCAAGGAAAGGCAGTTTGTCGTGTATATGCTGACGCTGATGCAGGACCCCGAAATTTATGCCACAGATACGGAAACAGTCAATGGCATAATTGCCAATTTTATGCAGCTTATTCAATTAAAGAATGCCAAACTATTTTTGCACAGCCATCAGGTAGCCAATTATGCGGTCAGTGTTGCCGCAAAAATGAGGCTTCCGCGGGAAGAAATTGAGCGTATCCGTTTGGCCGCATTGTTACATGATGTAGGGCAGATTACCGTGCCCAATCAGGTTCTGGCCAAGGTGCCTTATTTGTCGACCCGTGAGATGAGTGTGTATAAAAATCATTGCAATGCCGGCAGTTGCATGTTGGAAAATATCCCTTCCTGCCAGGAGCTTATTCCCTATATCCGTTTTCACCATGAACGTTTTGACGGCACAGGCTATCCTAAGCGGCTAAAAGGCGTAAACATCCCGCTCGGCGCACGCATTATCGCGGTAGCCAATCACTATGACCGGTTTATTAACCCGTGCACACAGCATTGGGTTAAGACCAAGGGCGAAGCGGTCCGCGAGCTCTTGAGCCTGTCCGGTATGGCCTTTGATCCGGAGGTTGTCCGGGCGTTTATTGATGCACTGGGATAAGTTACCGCGCCCCGCTGGCCAGTGCCAGTCCCTTAACCGCCAGCGCCCCGGATTTTTTGAGCGCTTTTGCACATTCATCCATAGTCAGTCCGCTTGTGAAGATATCATCAACCAGCAGAATACTTTTCCCCGCTACTAATTCAGGGCGCGTTACGGTAAACGCGCCTTTTATGTTTTTGCGGCGTTCTTTTAGCCTAAGCTCCCATTGAGGCAGGGTAGGGGTTGTACGGGCAAGTGCCTCGGCCCAGGCCAGGTTTCGCCTTAGTGCCCAGGGTTTGAAAATAAGGGCGGTCTGGTTGAAGCCGCGCTCTTTGAGACGGTCGGCATGAAGCGGCACAGGCACTACCGCGTCAATACCACGGTATCGCTCTGCCGTTACGCCATAGTCCAGCAGGTATCCCAGTTTGGCGGCCTGACGGGTGATGCGGCGGAATTTCATGTCACGAATCAGGCGCTGCACCTGACCGTTATATTCGGTCACCGTCAGGCAGGCATCCAGCCATTGCAGCTTATGTACAGCCAGTGAAACCTGCCTGACGGTGACGATCTTAGCAAGACACGCCTGGCACCAGCCGTAGCTGCTGCCGGCCCATTGCCGACAGGACGGACAGCGCCGGGGGAAAATCAATTCAAGCAGAGCTTCCAGCCAATCGGTTAGCATAAGGCTTCACCCCGGAGGCGTTCGGCCAGCAGCGAATAGCGGCGGCGGGTCCGGTCACTCATGACCGCGGTGTTCAAGGCTGCCTTGGTGCCCAGTAGTATAACCCGCTCTTTGGCCCGGGTAACGGCGGTGTATAAGAGATTACGCTGCAGCATAATATGATGGCCCGGCGTAAGCGGCATGACAACAACCGGATACTCGCTGCCCTGGCTCTTGTGCACACTCATGGCATAGGCCAGGGTTAGCTCATCATGTTCGCCTTTGTCGTATACTACATCATCTTCCGGGTAGCGGACAAGCACTTTGCCGTCGGCAATAGCCAGGATGTAGCCAATATCGCCGTTAAAAACCCGTTTGGTATAATTGTTGCGAACCTGCATGACTTTATCGCCTTCCCGCAGCACCTGGTTGACGCTCTGGATGTAGTCCTTGCCGTCCTTGGGCGGATTGAGCGCCGCCTGCAGCAGCCGGTTCAGATTCTCGACCCCGCAGGGCTGGCGATGCATAGGGGAAAGCACCTGGACATCGCGCCAGCTATCAAAGCCTTCTTGAGTCAGCTCGGTTTGGCAGAGCTCGACAATGGCCTTGGCTGCCGACTCACTGTCAGGCATTTCACGAAACTGAAAATCATTACTGCCGAATTCAGGCAAGCGTGCCCGGTTAATCCGGTGAGCGTTGAGCACGATCATGCTTTCGCCTGCCTGGCGGAAGACTTCAGTGAGCCGCACCACCGGGATGGCACCCGACCGGATAATATCCTTGAGCACCGAGCCTGGTCCAACCGCCGGCAGCTGATCAACATCACCCACCAGCACCACCCGGCAGCCGTCCGGTACAGCCTGCAAAAAATAACTGGTTAAAAGCATATCCATCATGGAAGTTTCATCGACAATCACGGCATCCGCATCCAGCGGATTAAGCTCATCCCGGGCAAATATCGGCTCATCATCGGCCCCGCCCCCGGCTTCGAGCAAGCGGTGGATGGTCATAGCCCCGCGCCCGCTGGTCTCGGCCAGACGCTTGGCAGCCCGGCCGGTGGGTGCACCTAATACGATTTTTAGTCCCTGCTGCTCCAGCAGCGCTAAAATACCTTTGACAGTCGTCGTCTTCCCTGTTCCCGGTCCGCCGGTTAATACCAGCACCCCATGGGTCATAGCGGCCGCCAGTGCCTGGCGCTGCGCCGCTGCCAGGGTAACTCCGGCAGCGGCCTCCCACTGGTCCACCAACGCTTCCGGGTCAATGCCCTCCAGGGGCTTGGCTTTCTCCTTGAGCAGGAGCAGGCGGTCTGTCACCAGCTTTTCGGCCCGGTAGAGATAACGCGGGTATACCAGGGTCACACCATGGAAATCCTCGGTATACAGCTTCCCGCGCTCAATTTGCTGTCTGACAACGGCGGCGATCTCGGTTTGCTCAATATTGAGGAGTTTGGCCGTTTCTTCGGTGAGTACCTCCTCCGGCACGCAGCAGTGACCGGCCTGCCCGGTCATGAGCAGCGCAAACTGCACTCCTGCCGCCAGCCGTGAAGGATGGTCCCGCTCAAAGCCTAAGGCGCCGGCAATCTGGTCGGCAATCCGAAAGCCAATGCCTTTTACCTCTTCCGCCATTCTATAGGGGTCTGTCTGAAGCACGGCAACCGAGTCTGAGCCGTAACAGGCAAAAATCCGGACAGCGTAGGCGCTGGTGACACCATGCATTTCTAAAAATAGCATAACTTCCTTCAGCTCGGCCTGCTCGGCATAGGACTGGCGGATTTGTTCCAGCTTCTTGCTGCCGATCCCCTCCACTTCAGCTAAGCGGTGGGGGTAAAGTTCAATAATCTCCAGCGTCCGCACGCCAAAATGCTTAATCAGCCTGGCGGCCATAGCCGGGCCAACGCCTTTAACCGCCCCTGATGCCAGAAACCGTTCTATGCCCTGCTCGGAGGTTGGCTGAATACGCCGGCAGGCTGCGGCTTTAAACTGCCGTCCGTAGCGGGCATGCTCCACCCATTCTCCGGTCAGCTTCACTTGCTCACCGACAAGCGGCGCAGGAAAACTGCCGGTTACGGCCACGGTTGCCGTTTCATTGCCCGGCTTAAGGCGAAATACCGTAAAGCTGCCATCGGCTGCCTGAAATGTTATATTCTCTACAATACCTTCCAGATTATTATCCACCGTTATAACTCCCATTGCTTAGTACATCCAAACATAAGTTCCTTTTTCTTAATTCGCACCCCCCGAGAAAAGTCCTGCATATTTTTTCATTGAAGAGGAAGGATTTTCGTTACAAACAAAGTACTATATACATAGATATTGCATTTACTACAACGATTTACAAATTGTGAGGCAGAACTATGAAAGAAAACATGTACACCTACCATTACTTTCAAAATCGCGCCATTAAGCGCCCGTCCCGCATTGCCGGTCTTGTCTTTCAATTGGTACTTTTGTCTTCCATTGTGTATAGTATTGCTGCACTTTATCTTAAACCATGAGGTAAGATTTTAACCACCGCAGGCAATAGACACAAACGAATGCCCTGTTTACCGTATACCGGTAAACAGGGCATTGCTATGTTGTGCTACAGCCGTTCGGCAATGACCCTGGCCAGTTCGTTAATACTGGCTGCCAGTGTTTCCAGCCTTGCTTCCATGCGTACCAGCAGGTAGACGGCCACTACCATCGGAAAGCCGTAGCCGGAAACAAACTCGAATATCGGTTCCATCAGGCTCCCTCCTTTCAGAGGCTTACACCAGTGCCACAGTTTCCCGGTTGCTGATGCGGGCTTCTACCTGCCCGGCCAAGGTGTTGCCTTTGATGACAAAAATATTTTTGTCGATGATGTCCTGCATCACAGCCTGCACCTGAGCCAATGTCAGGTCATCCTTGGGGTCGGCCACACTGATAACCGTCTCTTTGCCGGCACTGTTAAGAAACACCATTTGCAGCGTCTTAGCCATAAGTTATTCCTCCTTTCTTACCGTACTGCCGGGGGAAGCTTGCCGCCCCCTGTTACTGATTTACGAGATTGTTCAAGTCCTGGCGGACAATGTCTGCCAGGGTGTGCTCCTGCAGACCTGCCAGCCCTTCGGCCACTGCGAACAAATCGCTGTCGGCCACGCCCGGATTGACATTGGCGAATGTCCGGTTCCGGTAAACCGGATTACCGGAAGCGTTTACACCGGCCTGCACCTTGAGCACCAGCTTGCCGCTTTGCGGCATTTTTACTACTGCCATGCTGCTCACCTCCTTATGCTCTCATACATTCCGGCCAGGATTGGTTTTAAATGGGTAACAAAAGATTTTTCGCCAGTTGCTTTCTTAAGCGGGCCAAACCGCGCTGCCTCAGACTATAGACGGCCTGGGGCGTAACCCCAAGCTCTGCCGCTATATCTGCCAGCCGCGCTTCTCCCAGTAACGTCCTGACTACGGCTGTCTGCTGTTTAGCCGGCAGCAAGGCTAACGCTTCCCGGACGGCTGTGACGGTAAAATTGGCCTCCGCCTCGGCCTCCACATTGTCGGCTGCTGCCAGAGTGTCCAGCAAGCCCGGCCTTTCTTTACCTTCCTCCTCCGTACTGCCGGTCAAAAATAGTTCCTGCTGCCAGCGCCGCCGTTCGCGTTTGAACAAATTCCATACCGCATACCTGACCCGGCTCTCAACATAGCCGGCAAACCGGACCCCGGCGGCCGGATCATAGGTTCGTACCGCCGCCGCCACTGCCAGCCACCCTTCGGCGGCGGCCTCTTCTTTAATCCCGGCCACATGCGGCTGATTGGCATACTTTTTCACCAAGCCGGTAAACCGCCGGCAAACTTCCGCAAAAGCCTCTCCGTCCTCATTCCCGGCCTGGGCCTGTATAACCAACTGTTCGATACTCATTATCCTCACCTGTCGGCGAGGAACCGGTCCCTCTGAAATTAGCGCCTGGCTACAGAGTAACACCGCCGGTGAGGAAAAAACAAAAGCCGTCCCGGCTCAGGTCAACGCCCGAGCCAGGACGGCTTGCTGCATAAAGCGTCCACGAAGGACGCTTTATGAGCAACAGAACTACTTGTTATGATGTTGTCAGAAAAATCATAATTTTAGTACTGAATTCTTACCGGATTTCCCGTATAATGAAATTAGGACGGGATTGGAGCCCGTCCTAAACTGAATAAGGAGGTGAGTGCTATGCACTTGAAAACGAAATGGTTCAGGCTAACCGTTTCAAGCGGTGCTTTATGGGTGATTTACCAAATCATCCATGAAGCTACCAAGTAGCCTCCCTATTCTCCGAACGTCCCTGCAGTCACAGGGGCGTTCATTTAGTATCTATGTTCATTATAACCGATTTATACTAATTTTAAAAGTTTTATTTTAATTGTCTATTTCAACCTACTCCCCGGTAAGCTCCACCCAGGCGATATACTTTTCATCAAGCTCAGCCTGCCTGACCGCATATTCGTCAGACAGTTCCCGGCTCAGCGCGGCGTCAGCATGACTCGCCGGGTCATTCAGCCGGGCCTCCAGGGCTGCTATCTCATGCTCCAGCAAAGCAATCTCTTCTTCCAGCTTTTTAGTCTGTTTCGCCGTATCCGGCTTGCGCCAGCTGTTGCCTTTGCCGGTGTCGGCTTGCACCGGGCGCTCCTGCTTGCCGCCGTTCTGTTTCTTTTCCCTGGCAACAGACTGGCTGGCCGCCTGCGCAGCCTCCTTTTCTGTCGCCGCTTTCTTATCGCGATAGTAACTGTAGTTGCCGGCATACTCGGTCAGTTGTCCGCCCTCAAGCTCGACAATACGGTTAGCCACTTTATCAAGAAAATACCGGTCATGCGACACTGTCAAAAAAGTACCGGGAAAATTCATAATGGCCTCTTCCACAGCTTCCCGCGCCGCAATATCCAAATGGTTGGTCGGCTCGTCCAGTATGAGGAAGTTAGCCCCTGCCAGCATAAGTTTCAATAACGCCAGCCGCGCCTTTTCACCGCCGGAGAGATCGCCCACCAGCTTGTACACATCATCACCGCGAAACAAAAAGGCGCCAAGATAATGGCGTGTCCGCTCCTCACTAAAAGCAAATTCACGCATAATCTCATCCAACACACGATTCGTGTCAGTCAGCGTCTCATGCTCCTGGGCAAAATATCCCAGCCGCACCCGGCTGCCCAGCTTGACCCTGCCAGCGGTTGGTTCCAACTCACCGGTGAGCAGCTTTAACAAAGTAGTCTTGCCTGCGCCGTTCGGCCCGACCAGAGCCACCCCGTCACCGCGGCGGATTAACAGCGACACGCCGGCAAGCACCGTCTTATCCCCATAGCCTGCCACCGTCTCTCCTAGCTCGGCGACACGGTCCGCACATTCAGCCGGTGGGTTAAACACGAAAAAGTCAAACCCGGTCCCATCTTCCGGACGGGCAAGACGCGCCAGCCGGTTGAGCTGGCTTTGCCGCCCGCGTGCCTGCTTGGATTTGATGCCTGCCCGGTAACGGTCAATATAAGCCTCGGTTTTGGCAATAAAAGCCTGCTGCTTACCATAGGCCTTTTCCTGAGCTGCCAGCTTTTCCGCCTTTTTCTCTAAATACTCACTGTAATTACCGCTATAATCGGCAATACCGCCGCTCTCAATGGCCAGGATTCGTTCGGCCACTTTATCGAGAAAATAACGGTCATGCGAAATCACCAGCACGGCGCCGGAATAGCTCAGCAAAAATTCCTCCAGCCACTCAACCATGCCCAAATCCAGGTGGTTGGTTGGTTCGTCCAAAAAGAGGAAATCCGGCTGCCGGATCAGCGCCCGCGCCAGGCAGATCCGTGTTTTTTGCCCACCGGAAAACTCATGGGTTTGGCGCGTCAGGTCCTCTGCGGCAAATCCCAGGCCAAAGGCCACCCGCCGCACAGTATTTTCATATTCATACCCGCCGCCCCGTTCAAACCGTTCAACAACCTGCGCATAATCCTTCATCAGCTTGTCAAGCTTGTCCGGATCTTTTGTTACAGCAATATCGGCCTCCAGGCGGCGCATATCCTGCTGCCACCCCAGCACATCACCATAAGCTCCCACCAGTTCATCATACAGTGTATTGTTACCCAGGCCGGTGTCCTGTTCCACATACCCGATCCGCTCGCCCGGCGTTAACGCCACATGCCCGCTGTCAGGCTTCTCAAATCCCAGTAAACAGCGTACCAGGGTTGTTTTGCCCACACCGTTAGGTCCAATCAAACCCACCTTTTCCCCACGCCTGATTTGAAACTGGATATCGCTAAAAATATTTTGTATACCATAGGCCTTGCTCAGGCCGCTAACTTCCAATAAGCTCATGTCTTACCTCCCTGTCTGCCTCCTACTATTGTACCGATTCACCGCTAAATACACAAGAGGCCGGCTTCCCCCCGGCCTTTCCCGGAATGGCACTTGTTAATAAATTACTTTTCTGTTAATATAGTATTAATTACAGAACATACGTTCGCAAGATACAGGAGGTATTTTATTATGACTAACCCTCTGCCTGCACCTGCGCGGATTGCCGCCATTGTGCCCTGTTATAACGCCGCAGGCGACAATACTACCGTCATTGCCTGTGACGGCAGCAGCACAACCCTTGCCTGCCGGGTTCGCGCCGTTATTGGACGTCTGGCCAAAAGCCGGGCCGTCGACCTGGCGGCGCTGAGAGCCAGAACCCGGGCCGACACCGAACGGAAAAACCTGGAGCCGCTACCCCTGGCACCCGGCCTTGTCCTGGTGCCGGTTAAAGTCCGCAAGCCCCGGATAACCGGTGACAGCACCACCGGCTATGTCAATTTTCATGCCGTTACTGCCGTCTGTGCCAACCCAAATACGCCTTACCAGACAACCATCAGACTGTCCGGTAAGACTGAAATCCCGGTTATCTGGACAACCGCTACCGTCAACCGCCAACTGGCACTGGCGCGCCTGGCTGCCAGCACCGCCCCCACCCTGCAGCTGCCACTGCCTGCAGGTGCTTTTCAGGAATCCTTTCCCGGCTACACCCCTGAGCTTTTTTCCCTGGCAGTCAAGCTGGTAGATGTCTTCCATGAAATCATAAATATAAAGCAGGGCAGCGAGCACCCTGGGACTACCCTGCCTCGCAGTGACCGGTAAAGTGTTCCGGCACCCTGTCTCCCCTGCTCTCATTCAGCCTTCTGCCTTCCCTCGAATCACCACTTCCCGGTGGTTTTGCCGCAGCAGTGACGCCACAACTGCCGTAAATTGTTCAACCTGCAGCCTGCTGGTCAAATCAAGCACATGTACTACTGCTCCCCGGCAAAGCGGCAAGACCTCAGTTACCGGGCGTGCCGCCCGCTCAGTGCTTACCACCGTCAGCGCCGGTATTTCCACTGCCAGCCGCGATAAAATAATGGGTGTCAGGTCATCAGAGCCACAATCTACCACAACAGCGTCGCATTCCTGTCCGCCATCTGCCATTTCATTTGCCAAATACCGTATCAAATCCTCAACTTCATATTCCAGATTACGCACCAAAATGACCAGGCTGGCTCCGGGCAAACGTACAAAGGCAAAGGTAGTCACCCAGTTCCGGATATCTCTGATAAGATGCCACAAACCATACAGCGCCAGCGATACCATAATGACACTTACCGAATAGGACAAAAACAAACTATCCTACCCCCTTTGCTTTGGGATAGGATAGTGTATGCACCATAGGGTTAAAATGTTATCATTTACTCTAAGATCACAATCTTATGCTTAATGGCGTACAATACCGCCTGTGTCCGGTCAACGACATTAATCTTGCGAAAAATATTGGTCAAATGGTTCTTGACTGTCTTTTCGCTTAAATATAACGTCTGGGCTATTTCCTGATTATTCATTCCCTGTCCGATCAATTGCAGCACTTCCACTTCACGGTAGGTCAGACGTTCTTCCTTGGGACGTTCCAGCATAACCAGAGCCCCGTTACGTTTCTCGTCCTGGCGGGAAAGTTCGCCAAATAATTGCGTGGCCAGCGTTGGATAAATAAAGGAATGACCCTCATGTACCATCCGGATGGCCTTGACCAGCATGCCTGGCTCAATATCTTTTAAGAGATAACCAACCGCCCCTGATTTAATAACTTCAATTACATAGCTTTCATCATCATGAATCGTGAGAATAATTACTTTTACCGGTGACTTGGCGGTTTTTTTCAACCGTTTTGTCACTTCCAATCCGGTCATCCGGGGCATATTAACATCAAGCAACAGGATATCCGGTGCAAGACTCTCCACCTTGCTGATAGCCTCATCACCGTCAGCCGCTTCGCCTACCACCTCAAGGTCCGGTTCCAAAGACAATACATTTTTAATTCCTTGTCTAAGCAGCGCATGATCGTCGGCAATTACAATTCTGATTGGCAAAAATGCCACCTCCTACTGGGTACAACACTAAGTGGATTAGCTGCGTTTACTTCTTTCAGGGAGAATGTTGTTTAAGCATGGGCCCTAACAGGCGTTTATAAGCCTCAACTCCAGGCTGGTCAAAAGCGTCCACATCAGCCAGTTCACCTTCATAAGCCACCGATAACGCTAACAGGTACAGCAATTCACCCAAATGATATGCCGTCATTTCAGGCAGTACAAACGTAGCATTAAACCGGCCGTCACTCCGGAGGGCAGCAGCATTAGCCTCCCGGGCGGCGTCAAGCGCCTGACTGAGCCGCAAACCGGCAATCTCGGACAACTTGTCAGCTGACGGGAAAACATCCGGTATCACCGGGTCATTCTCCCAGGCGGCCACTTTGACAAACTGCACCACTTTATCTTTCCTGCCATCCTGATGCTGTTGTGTTTGCGCATGCATATCGGTTGTGCCTACAGCCACGATGGGCGTCCGGCCATAGAATACTTCACGGCCCGCACGGTCGGTCCGCTTGCCCAGCGATTCGGCCAGAAGCTGTACATACCATTCGGCAACCGACTTAAGATTATCGGCATAAGGCATAAATACCTCAATATCCTGCCCATACTTTTCGGCAGCCAGATACTTAAGCGCCGCATTAAGCATGGCCGGATTGCGCCAGATATCCTCCTGCCTGCAGGCTTCGTCCATTGCCCGTGCCCCGGCTAGAAAGGCATCAATATCAAAGCCGATACAGGCAGCCGTAACCAGCCCCACTTCTGAAAAAATACTGAACCGTCCGCCCACACCGTCAGGCACAGAGAACATCGGCCACCCCTGCTCTGCGGCCAGCTTGTGCAGCAGCGTTTCGCCGGCTCCCTCCGCCAGGTCGGTGACAGCCACCACCTGCACCTCGATGGCCGGCGTTTCCCGGTGAAGTGCATCATAGACTGCCATAAAGGTAGACATAGTATCAAGGGTTGAGCCGGATTTCGAGATAACGACAAGCACAACACGGTAAGTCCCGTCGTGCGGCCCGGCGTGCACCGCCCTGAGCCTGGCCTCATACTTAATCTGCCCGATAAGCTCCACCGTCCGGCGCGGATCAATATTATTGCCGCTGAAGTACAGCCTGGGATATCCCTGCCGTTCCTCAGCCCCCTTGCTATTCCAGAACTCGCCGCAGTGAACATCAAACAGTACCTTGTTGCCCAGATAAGACCCGCCGATGCCAAAAGAGACGACCGCATCCACCTTGTTTCTCAGCGATTGTCCGAACTCCTTAAGCCTGGCAATAGAGGCCGGACTATTCAGATGGCCTGCCTGCACATAGGGCAGCTGGCTGAACAGCACCTTCTCCGGCGCACCGTCTTTGGATAAATGACCGCGTATTTCGCCGGTAGAACGCATATGTTCCATGGCCTGATGAGCCGCCATAAGGCGTTCGCCGATAGCAGCCACATCGGCCTGCGTCACCAGACCCTGACCATAAAGATTCGTATAATCAAAAGCAAAGCCTGACGATAAAACCAGATGTGTTCTTTCCACAATCATCCCTCCTGCTTCACCTTGTTCACTCAGCTCTCAGTCTTCCGTCTCCGCCTCCGTCGCCGCATAGTCTGTCCCCAGCGGCCCCACGGTCCTCAGCAAATACCGTAGAAACCTATCCCTAAGGTCAGGACGCTTCAGGGCATACTCCACGGTGGCCTCAAGATATCCCTGCTTATCGCCGATATCATAGCGCCGCCCCTCAAAATTATAGGCATACACCGGTTTAAAAGCAGCCAGCCGGCGCAGTGCATCTGTCAGCTGTATCTCACCACCCCGGCCTGGCGGCGTATCTTCCAACAGATAAAAAATCTCCGGCTCAATAATATAACGTCCCAGCACGGCAAGCTGGGAAGGCGCTTCCTCCATCGACGGCTTTTCCACTAAATCAACCGCCCGCCAAACATTATCCTTCACCGGCTCAGGCTCTACAATGCCATAGCTTGACACCTTTTCCCTCGGTACTTCCTGTACGCCTAAAATACTGCCCTGAAAATCCTCATAGGCATCGATCAGCTGCCGCAAACAAGGTACATTGGCATCGATAATATCATCGCCCAGCAGCACGGCAAACGGTTCATTGCCAACAAATTGCTTGGCACATAACACGGCGTGCCCCAACCCCTTGGCTTCCTTTTGCCGGATATAGTGGATCGTCACCTCTGACAACTCTTCCACCAGGCCCAGCAGGTCATATTTACCCTGCGCTTTTAAGGTAAGCTCCAGCTCAAACGCCCGGTCAAAATGATCCTCAATGGCACGCTTATTCCGCCCGGTGATAATGAGAATTTCCTCAATTCCCGACTGAATGGCTTCTTCAATAATAAACTGAATAGCCGGTTTATCCACAATCGGCAGCATCTCCTTCGGCTGCGCCTTGGTAGCCGGCAAAAACCGGGTCCCAAGGCCAGCCGCCGGAATAATGGCCTTTTTTATTGTCTGGTGATTTTTTGGCATAGGATTTGATCCTTTCTAGGTACGTATCAGCGACAGCAATTCTTCCGTCTTTTCTTCCAGCAGGCTGACATCGCACCGGGATTCCACATTCAGGCGCAATACCGGTTCCGTATTCGACATCCGGACATTGAACCGCCAATTCTCATACTCAATGCTCAGACCGTCGACCCGGTCCAGCTTCAGCGCCCCTGGCGCATATTTTTCCTCAATCTTTTGGATGACAGCCTTAGCATCGGCCACCGTGCTGTTAATCTCGCCGCTGACCGGATAGCAGGCCACTCTTTCCCGCATAAGCTCTGATAAAGGCTTGCCTTCACGGCAAAGGATCTCCAGCACCAGCAGCCAGGGAATCATGCCACTGTCACAATAAGAAAACTCTTTAAAATAATGGTGGGCCGACATTTCCCCGCCATACACGGCATCTTCCTTGCGCATCCGTTCTTTGATAAACGCATGACCGCTCTTGGACAGCACCGGCACACCGCCCGCCTTCTCCACTATTTCGATGGTATTCCAGGTCAGGCGCGGGTCATAGATAATCTTGGCCCCGGCATAGCGCCGGAGAAAAGCCTGGGCCAAAAAGCCGACAAGATAATAGCCTTCGATAAATTCTCCCTTTTCATCAAACAGGAAGCACCGGTCAAAATCCCCATCCCAGGCAATACCGATATCGGCCCCGTGTTCACGGACAACCTGAGCGGTCGCCTCCCGGTTTTCCAGCAGCAAAGGATTGGGCACCCCATTGGGAAACGTGCCGTCAGGGTTGTGATTTACCTTGATAAAAGTAAACGGCAGTTCAGACTCCAACGCATCAATGACCGCGCCGGCAGCGCCATTTCCGGCATTAACCACCACCTTCAGCGGTGCCAGGGCGGTCCTGTCCACATAGGTAAGTAAATGGGCGACATAGTCCCGCATAATATTCACATGAGTGACTGTACCGGGCGTAATATCCCTGACAGGCGCAAACTCACCGGTAACCACCTGTTCCTCGATTTCCTTAAGACCGCTGTCACTGCTGATGGGTCTGGACTCTGACCGCACCAGCTTCATGCCATTGTAGTCCTTCGGATTATGGCTGGCCGTAATCATAATACCGCCATCCAGATTCAAATGAGCGGTGGCAAAATAAATCTGTTCCGTACCGCACATGCCGATATCCACAACATCGCAGCCCACTTCCGTAAGACCTTTAATCAAGGCGCTTTTAAACGCCGGCCCCGACAAACGGATATCATTGCCGACAACCACTTTTTTGGCTTTAAAAATATCAACAAAGGCGCGACCAATCCGGTATGCCATCTCTTCATTCAATTCTTCCGGAACCTTGCCACGAATATCATACGCTTTAAATGCATCACGTTTAATTTCCATATCATCCACGCCTCCTCTTAATTGCAACTCTATATTATATACTACACTGCATAAAAATATTCCTGTACAACCAGAAGCTGCCAGGAATATTAATTAACCTTTATGTCCGCCCGTACACATCGTCAAACCGTACAATATCATCTTCTTCCAGATAACTGCCGTTTTGCACCTCAATAATCTCCAGCGGCATCCTGCCGGGATTTGCTAAGCGATGCTTGGTAGAAGGCGGAATATATACACTCTCATTGACATGCACCATCTGCTCCTGCTCACCGATAGTAACCTTAGCCGTACCACCGATGACAATCCAGTGTTCGCTGCGATGATAGTGCAGCTGCAGACTGAGCTGCTGACCGGGCATAACGACAATCTTCTTCATTTTGTAGCCGGTGCCTTCCCCCAGCACCGTGTAACTGCCCCAAGGCCGGTACATGGTGGTATGCTCATCCACCTCGCGCCGTCCGCGTTCCTTAAGCTCAGCAACCACATCCTTGACCTTCTGCGACTCACCGCGTTTGGCGACAACAATAACATCATCGGTTTCCACCACCAGCACATCTTCCAGGCCAATGCCCGCAATCAGGCGGCTCTTACCCAGCATCAGCGTATTGACGCAGTCAATGGGCAGGCAATCACCTTTGAGCGCATTGCCGGAATGGTCTTTTGCCAGCACATCATAGATGGCGTCCCAGGAACCAATATCGTTCCAGTAGGCGGTAAGCGGCGCCATAACCACCCGCGCCGATTTTTCGGCTACCGCATAGTCAATCGAAATAGCAGGCATGTCCGCAAAATGCTCAATGACCTCCGGCAGCGGGGCCGACACCAGCTGATAAATTTCCGGGGCATGTTCGCACAGTTCTTCCATAATGCACCCTGCAGTAAAGGCAAACATCCCGGAGTTCCAATAATAATTGCCTGCGGCAAGATAGTCCTCAGCCGTCGCCTTATCCGGTTTTTCCCGGAAAGAATCCACCTGATAACCGGAACCAAAGGTTCTGCCAGCCTGAATATAACCATAACCCGTCTCAGGTTTATCCGGTTTAATACCCAGGGTTACCACCTTTTCCTGCGCCGCCAGGTCAACGGCCTGCCGTACATTTTTAATGAAAATATCGACAGGGTGGATAATATGGTCTGCCGGGCTAACAAATAACACTTCACCGGCAGCAGCCCCCAGCTCAGTCTCACAAAATCTTGCCGCCAGGGCAATGGCCGGTGCCGTATTGCGGGCAACAGGCTCAAGCAATACGTGGGCACTGCTTGCACCACAGGCCGCCAGTTCGGTCTTAACATGATGAATATATTCTTTATTGGTTACGACAACAATATCGGCTGGTTTGATCAACGGCAGAAAACGCTTTACTGTTTGCGTTAAAAGAGAATCAGAATCTCCCAGTTTTAAAAACTGCTTAGGCAGGCAGGTACGGGATAAGGGAAACAGGCGCGTACCGCCGCCACCGGCAAGAATGATAAGTTTCATCGACAATTAGTCTCCTTTTGCTTCAGATAAATGGCAAAATATAGCCTTATTATACCATATTATTGGTAAAACAACACCGCTGCCATGGGTAAAGGTATCCTCTTGTCAGCCTCGTCAGAAAGAGTTATCATGTAATTATTATCGTATCGCTGCTTACTTGGAGGTAATATTTTTGAACACACATCGGTTTCGCTGGATTACACCGGCGTCTTGTCTCTGTTTAGCTGTATTTTTGGCTTCTATCGGCCTGGGCTGGCTGCTGCCAGCAGAGTATGGAAATGAAAACGGGCCAATAGAATGGCTGCAAGTCGTCGTGCTGGGTGCTGCAGCCCTGGTCTCGATAAGCGCACTGTTGCAAACCGGATTATCCCCTGCCCGCCGCCGGCTATTTGCCTGGACAAGCGTCCTCTGGCTGCTAAACATTGCCAGAGAATTAAGCTGGGGCCGGGTTTTCTATCCGAATGGCACCGGCGGCTTCCTGCGCCTGAAAGATATCTGGTTCGGACCCTATGTCTACCCAACCATTGCCATTATCCTTGTTGCCGCTCTCGGATATTTCTTCGCCAAAGGCTTGCACCGGGAACTGGTGCTTTGGCTGAAGCAAGGCATACTCCCTGTTCTGGATTTTGTCATCCTCATAGTCGCTGCGGTAACTGCCGATATGATCGAGCACCATAGCAGCGGTCTGTTTGGTGCAAAAATAGAGCTTTTTGAGGAACTGGGAGAATTAGCGGCGTATGTTGCTGTACTTTGCTTTATGATTAATGTGGTTTTAAGTAAACAGTTCCGGGGTAATCAGCCGTTGTATGTGTTTAAAAGAAGAGAGGTGTAATCTCGTCTTCCGGTGCCCGCGAACATGAATAGACAAAGCGCTTACCCCTACAGTCAGGGGCAAGCGCTATTTTTTTTTGCGATTACTTCGCCCGCTTTAAGCCGCGAATTTCCGCTTCATGCTGAGTAGTGCGCACTGCCAATACCTCAAACAAATCTGAATGCTTAGCCTGCGTAGCCTCTATTCTATCCACTTTTTCGCCTAATACATGAACCATGCCAACAATATCGGCAAACCCCTTCTCCATCCGGGCCTCAAGAGATGCCATATGCTGCTTAATTCCGGTAACATCCTGTTTCAGCGCACCAACGTCCTGTTTCAGTCCGCCAGTATCCTGCTTCAGTACACCAACATCCTGTTTCAATACGCTAACATCCTGACGCAGTTCCTCGGTAACCGCGTTATTATGGCCTACCATTTGAATCAGTTGGGCCAGCATTTTCTCAATATGCTCAAAACGTTCCTCACTCATGGAAAGCCTCCTCGCTGCACCTGTTCAAATGGTGCCATAATCTCGCTTTTAATTATAGCACGGCCAGTGGTTAAGAACCATAAGATAACCAATCTAAGTTAAAAATTGTCAAAATAACTTTCCATTTATACTAGATGTGCTACAATAAAGTAAGATTAAGAACAATCATTATACAATGCCACCAAAATAAAAGGAGTTTTTCCATGATTATTAATTACGAAAATATACTCAAATATTACTTCAAAAGTCATTTCCCTAAAATACATGAATGGAGAGAAAACCGCAAGCGGGAAAAATATAAAAAAAGAGTTACGCAGGCAATTGCTAATTACAGCAGCATTTACAAAACTGAAGGCCGGTATCCATTGTTTCAAACCGTTGAAATCGAAACCATCAACCGTTGTAATAGCACTTGTTCCTTCTGTCCTGTAAACAAAAATGCGGATACCCGTGAATTCAAGATTATGGAGCAGCAGCTATTTATCTCTATCTTACAACAACTCAAAGACTTAAATTATTCCGGCTCAATCGGACTATATTCTAACAACGAACCATTTTTAGATGAGAGAATCATTGATTTGGCACGAATGACCAAAGAACAGCTCCCTAACAATCATCTCTATCTATATACCAATGGAACATTACTTACATTGGAAAAATTCCTGGCGATTATACAATATCTTGACAGAATGTATATTGATAATTACAATGACAAACTCAAATTGAGTACCCCTGTAAAAACTATCCACAATTATTGTAAAGACAAAAAATTATACCTCGATAAAGTTAGAATCCGCCTCAGGAAACTGAATGATGTTCTCAGTACCCGCGGCGGACAAGCTCCCAATCGTAAACAAGAAAAGATCGAACCTCTCAATTATGGTTGTTATCTACCTTTCCGCCAAATGGTTATCCGTCCTGACGGCAAAGTCAGCTTATGCTGCAATGATGCCTTGGGAACCATGACACTAGGCGATTTAACAAAAGAAACTATCGGCGATGTATGGTATGGTGAAAATCATCGTGCCATTCAGGAAAAAATAGCCAATGGAAGATATGATATAGACCTATGCCGCGGATGTGACTCTATGTTGTAATATCATTACCTTTACTCAACGATTTTTCCCTTTTCAATCCGCCACCATGCCAAAGCACGCATGGCATCTATCTTTTGTTGAACAGATTCAGGCTTTACCGAAGCCAGTAAGCTGCCATCAAATGCTTCAGCATTATTGGCTTGTATCTTCCCCACAGCGTCCGGAATAATCCATACATTGTGGCTAAAACCAATATCACTGCCGCGTGTCAAGCTTTTACCCTCAGAGTAGTATGCAAACCCTTTGGGGGCAATCAATTCAATAAGCGTTGGTACTATATTAATATGGCTGCCAGCAACATTTGCCGGAATGGTTTGCTTATTAATCCCTGCCCCATAAAGCACCAAAGGAATGGTATACCGCTCAAAAGTCGTAGGTGTTTTGCTGATATTCGTTCTATCCGCATGATCCCCGGTTATCACAAACAGGCTGTCCGGATATTTGCTGTGCATTTTCAAAACAAATTCCGTAATCTGACGGTCGGTATACCAATAATGCCCCAGCCGCTCAAGCAACTCCTTATCGCCCTTTGCTTCTTCCGGCAATGCCGCTATGGTCTGAGCCTCATCAAAGCCTTCCCTGGCCAAGTCCACCGAATAAGGAGCATGATTAGATACAGTTAAGATAACAGTAAGAGTAGGAACATCACTCGCAAAGGAAGAGACTATGGCCTCAAACAGATACCGGTCATCACTCCCCCATACATTGCCGGACTTACTATAAAAATCACCTATGCCGTAGAAATTATCAAATCCCTGTGCCAAGGTAAAAGCCTTAATACGCTCCCAGGAGCTTACTCCGCCATACCAAAAATTAACTTTATACCCCAGTTTTTTAAACTGCGGCGCAATCGCAGTAGAATAAGGCTCTTTATAGGATTCGGGATGATAATTAGGGAACAACCCCACATCCGATAAACCGCTCACTACCGCCGTTACCGCCATGGGTGTGAATGCCCCATTAGGCACAAACGCGGGGATATGAATGGCATTGCCTTGTAAGATAATCCCTTTAATGCCATCGGCAATATGCAGGCCACCGTATTGTTCCAGCAATGGCCACTGAGCATAGCTCTCGCCAATGATTAGGAAAATATGCTTGGGCTTAGGTATTTTAGGACCTTCTGCCAGCTTGCCAAAAATATCATCAATTTGATTTGTAGTAAAAGCACTGTCCTTAAGCAAGGCTCCATAACTACATACCCTCCCGGCATCAACCTTTATGCCTCCCGTCCCTTCACGAACTCGCTCCTGAATGCAATAGGCACGGTATATCGCCTGGATATCGTCGATAATGGCCTCATTCAAAAAATCATCCCGTGATACAGCTGAATTCTCCCAGTGCAACGAATGCGCATAGGTCAAACTCCCGCCAAAACGGATAAATATCATAAGAAAGCAAACTACAGCCGCTACAGAAAACCGAAATACTACCTTCTGATAGGCCTGTGAAAACTCGGGCGCCGGATAAGTCCTGGTAGCCAGCAGCTTTCGCAACAACCGGCAGAAAATATAAGAAATAATCGCAGTTGTAAGTAAAAAAGCAGGCAGATCATAATCGGTAACCAAAGTATAAAACAACGCCGTAATATCATCTCTAAGGGTATTGAATATCATCTGGTTAAAACCTGTATGAAATTCCTGATAAAAAGGAATTCTGGCATGGAACAGGAGGACAAGCAGGCTTATATAGATACTTCCCAGAGCAAATCGCAGTTTCTCAACTTTTTGGCTATGAACAATTACACTAGTCAGAGTACAGAAAAGAAAAGATAATAACGTGACAACACCCGCACTTTTAAGACTCATCCGCAAACCGTAAAATAAGGAAATAATAATATCACTCGCTGCCGACTGCGCGCTCAGGTACGAACTCAAAATACCGACAAAGGCTATGCGCAGAATACAAAGCAAACCAAGCACAAACAGAAAGAGCTTCAAATCCTGCTGAATGTTTCTAAAAAAGATTTCCCATCTGACCAAGAATATCCCTCTCCCAAACACATTTTCTCAGACGCTTGTTTCACCTGCTCATATATACAGGTAACTGGTGGCTGCCAATATAGCCGGCACCACCAGTTACCTGTAGCCAGAATTAAGCTCCTCTCGACTTTCTATCAACGGCTAACTCAGCCCGGGCAGCTTGTACCTGCTTTGTTTTCACTGTAACCCCTTCAGTACTGTCTTTAATCAACAGAATCCGGACAGTCTGTAACATAATCTCCAAATCAGTTATCACTGAACAACGCTGAATATAAATTAGATCATATACCAACTTGTCCTGCGGCAAAGTATTATACTTGCCATGAACCTGAGCAAAACCGGTAATTCCAGGCTTAACATTATGACGATAGTGATAATTAGGGATAGTTCGCTTTAACTGTTCAACAAAAACCGGACGTTCCGGACGTGGACCGACAATACTCATTTCGCCTCGAATAACGTTCAATAACTGAGGCAGTTCATCCAATCTGGTGGCACGCAGAAAGTTCCCTACACGGGTAATGCGAGGATCATTTTCCGCAGCCAGTACAGGACCTGTCAGTTTCTCGGCATCGGTGCGCATTGTACGAAACTTATAAATGACGAACTCTTGTTCATTCCGGCCAGTCCGGACCTGTGTATAAAAAATTGGCCCCCTGCCCTCAAGCCGAATTGCGGCAGCCACCACCACGAAAATAGGCCATAAAACGGTCAACGCAGCCACAGCAACTACCAAATCAAGCCCTCGCTTCATCAGACGGGTTTCCATCGTTGGCCGCAAATATTTGGCACGAAACACAGGGATGTCGTCATATTTGTCAAGCTCCGTATTCAGGCAGAATAATTCATAAAAATCCGGGATAAAGGCAACCTGTTTGCCATTGTTATGCGCCTGCTCAACAATCAATGCTTTCTTAGCAAGCGGCAGATCGGAAGCAATGATAATCAAATCCGCCTGTTCCATTTCCTGCCGCCAGCAAGCGTGGGTTTCGGTTTGCGAAACTAAGCAGCAGCGAACAAAAAAATGCGCAAAGGTTTGACTAGACAATCGTGTGATAATCCGGTTACAATCCTGACCTGAACCAATAACCAATACATTTTTCGGCTTCAATCTGGCTTTTTCGATACGCCAATTAATATATTTCCAAAGCGAAAGAAACACAAATTGAAATACCGCCGCAACTAAAAAGACACCGCGCGAATGAAACTCAAACAGAAAAAAACTGGCAGCCATTGTAATGATCAGCAATTGAAATATAGCCACGCCTACACTAATAATCACCTGTGACGCCTGCATTCTCACAATAGACAAAAGACTATTCGTCGTTAGTACCAACCAAGACGCAACAACGATAACAGGGAATAATTGATAATAGGCTAAGATCCCCTGCTGCGGCACAGTTTTAGCTGCATCGTTAATTAGTATCGCAAGGATTAAGCCTGCTAAGATAAGAATCGTATCACCCAATAGCAAAACTACCCGGCGAATAATTGGAAATCGCCTATGCATGACAAACGCCACCTTTACAAAAGAAAAAATGGAAAAACTCAATTTTACTAAAATACGACATTAGCTAGGAAATTCCTGCCGTTGTATGCAAATCCATGTAAATTACGGTTCTTTTCATTTATAAAGCAGCTTAGTCCCCACAAGCCCCAAATATTCCCGCAAAACCAAACTGCTGCTCCATAAGGCACCTTCTGCTGGAAATAGCTTATGCACCGAAAAACTGAATGCCTGATTTACCTGATAATCTGCCGGGTAGGGTATAACCTCTACACCCTGCTGCCGGAAAAACCATATAGCCCTTGGCATGTGGAAGGCTGATGTTACTAAGATAGGGCGGTGAAAGCCGTGTTCATTCAAAATTCGCTTAACATTTTCGGCATTCTGCCGCGTATTTAAGCTAGCCGCTTCGATAATCACCTGACTTGACAATGAGACGCCCAACCCAGTGGTTAAGGCCAGTTGAAAATTAAGCCACTAATCCTAATCATGCTTAAGGTTCTGGCCCCTTTGAACGAGCTGCTGGGAATTGATATAACCAAACTGCTTTGCGTTCCTTTAACCGATAACTGTCTCCCCGCATACTAATAAAGTAGGCGTGATGTAGCATTCGATCCAAGATAGCTCTAGTACCATCTTGCCAGTGGTCGTAAAGCACACGGAATACCCTTGCTCTATAGCTCTTCTTGACGCTACCTTTTCAGACTGCGGAGCAGATTCTCACTGACCACGGGCAGAACAAAAAAATCCCGATCGGATAGCTATCCATCGTCATACACGGCAATAAAAAGGCACAAATAATTGAACAATAATAAAAATTCCTAGGGGCAATATAAAGCTTGCAACTGATTTTAAGGTTAACACAAAAAGCACGCACTGGTATTGCCAGCAGCCCATAATGAAACCGCTGGAGAACCTGCCAGTTTGGCGTCATGAAACTTCTTCATCACAGCAGACAAAACATGAAAAACCCATTAGGTCAAAATTATCATGCAACCCATACAAATTTGTCAACATTACAAAAATATAGGTAGTGCCATATTGCTCATTATATGTCTGGTACAGCTTAATGTTGCAAACCTATTGTTTCCCTTGTTTAATACGGAAGGCAATGGGCTTACTTGTGTCCGTTTGACGTTTATATCTGGGATTATTGTCATACATAGCCATGTCTATTACAATTCGTGTGCAGGTTTGACGCTTATACCTCTTCGCAGAACATGTCCCGCTTAGTGCTCTTTAAATCTTCCCGTACCATCATGAATAGCAATTCATCCAGCGTAGTCGTTGATTCCTAGCCTAATTTGGCTTTGGTCTTTTTCCTCCACGCACCTGTTCTACCATTCGATTGTCAAGATTTTTATAAAATTGCTCAAATCTACTGCCCATATTATCTTCAGAATAATTTTGAAAATATGTTTTTTTAATATAAATACACATATTTTCATATAAATTATCATCTCTATAAATCCTCTTAATAGATTCAGCCAGTTGCTTTATCTCCGGCTCAATCAAGATACCGTTTTTATTATGTACAACCATCTCTGGTATTGCACCAACTCTGGAAGCAATTACAGGTTTATTAAAAGAATATGCAAGTGGTATTACTCCGCTTTGAGTTGCTGAATAATAAGGTAAAACAACTACCCTACACTCTTCAAATAATGCATCAGTCTCTTCTTCGCTAATATATTTATTATAAATAGTAAAGTTATCCTTATGCTTTATTAAAGTAAGATACTTTCCTATATCGCCTTCTCCCGCTATAACAAATTTAACATCTGGAATTTCTGAAATAACGGCTTCAGCGGCTTCTATAAAAAGTTCTAATCCTTTGTAAGGTCTAATTCTTCCAAAAAAAAGAATACTTGTACAATCCTTTTTATAATCGGACTTTACGGAAGGGCCACATAAAGGCAATATAATAGTTTCTTTTTGAGACGAACTATCTATTATTGTTTTTGCCAATTGACTATGTACTACAATTATATTTGCAATTTTTTTTACTATTTGGTTATAAATCGAAACAAAAACACTTACATTCTCTTCAGGATGCGGCTTGAAATCATGAATTGTATAAATTTTCCTAATCTTAAAAAACAATAGCGATAAAATAAGATTTAGAGGATGGGCACAAAAAAAATGTATAACATCAGGTCGGAATCTACTAACATCCATAAAAATGTTTACCCATGTCTTAATATTTAATGCTTTAATCTCTATTCTTGATTTATCACAACAAAGTGCTTTGTTAACTCTCACTTTTTCGTTTAAATTATCAGCATCAAACTGGGACGTACATATTAACAGTACATTATCCGTTAAACTTAGCCTATTAGCTACAACTTTAGTATATCTTTGGTGATCTGATCCATTAGCAAGCGTTACAATAACAATATTCAAAATATCAACCTACCTTATAATTGCAAGATTATAAATGTTAGTTAGTCAAGAATTTTTTTAAAGATTCTATATACACAAAACTATTGTAACGATTGAAAATGTCAGTAATTTCATTTAGTTTAGAGTTAATATCTAATGTATTGGTAATTATTTTTGCACAAGTTTCCAAAAAAATTTCATCAGTCTCACCTATAAAAACACCATTTTCTTGACTAAAAATCGTTCCTTTAACTGCAGCCGGTGTACAAACGATTAAGCTAGAGTAATTGATTGCCTCAAACAACTTCGTTTGAACTCCAATACTCTCGTGAATTGGAACAATTACTATTTTAGCGTTATTATATTCCGAATCTAAATCATCTACAGCCCCTTGAAAAGAAATATTGTGTCTATAAGGCGAATTCAAAACAAACTTAGAAAAAGTACCATCGTCACCTCTACCAACAATCCTTAATTTAACCTCAGGAAGCTTTAATACCAGTTTTGCTAATATTTCATTAATAAAATACTTAATAGCATCTGTATTTCGTGGTGAATCCAAACGTCCTACAAAAAGAATAATTGGTTGCCTCTCAAAATGATTGTATGGACTTTTTTTAGGAGCAATAGGAAGCGCAGGAATAATCAGACTCTGAGAAGATATCGAATACTTCTTTGATATACATAATAATTCAGAACTACTTAAAAACAAAAACTTAGACTTAGAGCTAAATAATATATCTTCGTTCTTTTTGAAAGCTTGTTTTTCAATAAAGTAATATAGTTTTTTTATTAAATTCTTTTCTTTGATATACATATGATTATACCAATCAAACTCAATGTTATGTACTACTGTAATCATTTTGCTTTCATGTTTTGGAAATTTTTGCAAAAACCAATATGCTAGGTAAGTATGCTCACATAATACAGCATCATAGATATTCTTCTTTAATAGCTCTGAAACAACTTTGTAAAAGTTTTTTGAAATTAACGAGAGAAATAAACTTTTTCCTGCCACTAGTGAAAAAGCAGCCTTCCAAGCTAATATTAAACCTGCTTGCCTCTTATGATAATCGATACTATTTACATATGGTTTTAAACAGTCAGTATCTTCTTTCGTCAATTCACGATTAGTTATCCCCACCAAATCCAAACAAAATCCAGCGTTATTAAGCATTTTCATTCTTTCTAATATACATCGAACTCCACCAGAAACTGGTGGATACGGATAATAGGGTGTCAAATATAAGATCTTCATAATTAATTCCTCGCTTACTACATTAAATTAATATACGTGTTCGTAGTAAAAGCACTTGTATTATTGATAAAGTAAAAACAATAACGACTTGTTGTGTAAACATACCATTAAAGCCATGTGTGGGAAAGGCCATATAAAATAGAATTGGTAGATAGAATAACAAAAAACCGCCAGATTTTTTGTTGTCTTTCTTACAAACCTTGTAATGTCTGTCCAGAGCAGCCACAAACATACCCCAGATAATTGAATAAACTACTACACCCATAATATGAAAATTGAGATAAGCTTCAGCCATCATATATCCTGAATTAAAATCTGCAACCCCTGCTGTAAATTCACCTAAAAAATGTTTATGAATATCCATATTTGTCATGAGAGGTTTGTCAGGATATATCCCCCGGGGAATAAACATTAAAAAGAAATTTATAATTGATTGCCCATACAGAAATTCAAGATTTCCTATATCAATCTCCACTAATACCTTATATAAATTTGCAAAACCATCAAAACGTAATACAAATTCCCATAATAATGTATTATCTAAATTTACATTTGTTATTATATCAACAAACGTAATTAGATTAATGCTATCATTTAGTCGATATAATTGATAATAAATTGCAAATATTATTCCAGAGATACCAAATAGCATTATTTTTATTATGGATAATGTTCGTATTTCAAAAATCTTTCTTAGTATTAATAGAATAAACATTACATGTAGCAACATTATTCGTGACCCCGAAAAAAACATTAATACTAGCGATAAAATAAATGTAAATAAATATATTGCCTTATCTAACCATTTTTTCCGCAAAAAATTATTATAATAAGCATAAATAACTAAATAAAGTGGAATAAACTGAAATAGAGCGTATATTATACCATACTCATGACTGGCTTTAATTCTAAACCATAATGGTGACGATATGGGATCCAAGCCGGTTAACTGAATAAGTATTACTAATAGAAAAAAATAGATAAAAAGTAAGCAAAACAAACTTAAGCGTACACGCTCTAAAACTACAGATTTCGAAAAATCTAAATAAAAAATATTGAAAATTTTAGTGAAAATATTAAATCTGGTTTTGTAAAAAAAACAATATGAAACTGCATAACTAGTCGTCATGAAGAATGTAATAATTCCAAGAACTATTACTATATGAGTGTTTATAAAAAAATCAGTAAGCAGATAATATAATGTACCAATTGCAATTGGAATTATATAACTAACTAATAAAAAACAACTAGGCATATATACATCTAATTCTTTATGTACCATAATCGGTATTGCAAACCCGATAATCATAGTAATTATTAATATTTCAATCATAGACCCTCTTCTTAACAAGCACTTTTAAATGTGCCTCCTTCACTTACAAAACACGAATTTTAAAAATAAGTTAAACTCTTTGCAATTACTTTTTGATTTTCATAATATGTTTCAGGATGTTACGTATTAGTTCACTTTCGTGACACACAGTCGCTTCCCAGCTTTAAGCTTCAGATTTTAATCTCATCTTTTTAAATAAAATAAAATTTTAAATACTACGCATTTTACCCTTTTTGCCTTTTGTCTAATCTGCCCATAAAACAAAGCCAAAACTCGCCGTAATTTACTATAATTCCATACGCATAAGGCGTGGAGCAATGGATACTTATTAATGCTATATTTATTACCTTTAAACCAATATCGAATTACAGGTATTTTGATATCTCCATAAAGATAATACAAGCAAGAAGCTCTATGCTGGCCATCACGTATATTATTTTGATTATTATATAGAGTAATATGTGCCTTATTAACATTAAATTCATTGCTTTTTACAAAATTAAAATTATTCTCCAACCTTTGGCTATTTGTTTCACCAATATAATTAGTTTGCTTCTTGTTTGAATTCTCTTCTGTATCTCCATTTAATGCTCTAAAAACTCTAGATTTTTCAAGGCTTTTAATAACTGGTAAGTTAAAAACCCCTTTTGTATCAATCAATAATTCACTTAGGTGTACTTCATCCCAAGTTACTCTCTCTAAATCAAGTAACCTTGAACCCATTTCAGATAAAAATATAGGATCAATATCACTAACAGAAAAATCTGGTACATCAATAAGCTGATCAAGTATAACTGTAATATTTGCACAGAACACATAAAATTCTTCAATGGTCAAGTCAATTCTAATATTATTAAAGTGTATATGTATTGCTTCTCCAATATTGTCTTCCACCCTAAAATTAAGCTTGTCAAATGTCACTAAACTAGCCAGATTTATAACACCAGGATTGCTCATATTTTCTCCCTCTCTATATTAATAACCCACAAACGAAATATATTGTTGAAGAATTTGATTATATTGCTTTTTATCAAGCTTCTCTAAAAGATGGGGCGTATATTTAAAAAATATTTTACTCAATTTTTCAGTAGTTCCCTGCTCCCTAGTTAAAAATGTATATTTATCAATTTCTTTAATGTATTTTGGGCTAAATTCTTTTTTATCAAATATACATCTAACTAATAAATAAACAAATAAATTTTGATCATCCATCACATACCATGATTCTCTTTGATCAAAATATCTATTTCCCCAAATTGAAATATTTATACTAGCATCCAGTGGAATCCATGATTTTGGCATTAGACTCTTACAACATAATTGAAAACAAACATCGACGTATAGTCCCTCTTTACAAAACATATAACATTCATCCATTTGATACAAAAATGTCCATCCTTGTTCCTTGCCGTAAGGATGAAGAATACGTAAATATTTATTTTGTTTCATAAGAATTTTGAAGATTCTTTTATCTTCTGGATGAACTAAAATATCAATATCTTTATTTTTTTTAAGTTGGTTAGGCAGTTCATTACCTATATTTTTAATTAAAACATAGCGAATCTTACTTTGATTCATCATCTTAAAAAAATTATCTATCTTTTTTCTTTCAATATACATTAGTTTCATTTCCTTTTTAAGTTATCAAGCTGTTTTTTTGCTGCAAGTATTACACATGCCATATCAAAAAAATCCTTTTCTTTTAATTCTAAGCGAAAAAACTCATTCTGTATATGTATGTCCCGCTGAAGACCTTTCGCTGTCGGTTCGTTTAATTCAATAATAAATTCTGTTCCTTTAATTTTAATACTACCTAAATCTTTAAGCTTTTCTCCCATTAGACAACTCTCCTATTAGTAATGTTTTAGTTTTATCTACCATCAGAGTCTAATCTTCTCATATAGGGCAATAAATAGCTTTTGTAATAACCCTTTTTCATATTGATTCATCCCAACAAAAAACATAGCAACTATATACACCAGCGAGAAGACTCCGCTTTGGAGAAGCATGTTAGTCCAGGTGTATTCATTGAACAAAGGACTCATTAAAAATCCAACTATCAATAAAATCAGGATTGGCAGCGACATTCTCATCATGCTTTTCCAAAATAAAGGCATATCCAGCCCAATCTTATAATAATAGTAGGTATTAGTAATAAAAACATTGGCAACTAACTGGACACCAGCTATCGCGGCTGCACATCCTAAGCCACCATATTGTTTTGCCAGCGGAATACTAATTAAAACATTGATAAAGGCTGCTATGGCGTAAACAGTCATAATAAATTTATTGAGATTTTTCGCTCGCAAGATAGTAATACCTGTATTCTGGATTAACGGAAAGCTAATCACTAATAGAATCATGACTATCACTATATATGCTTCCTCATAGGCTGCACCAGCCCACAAGTAAAGAAACATTCGTCCGCACAAAACAAACATCGCAAAAATATATCCGATAACGATATATTGTAGCCTGCCTATTCTAATCATTAATGCGGACAACTCAGTATTACTAGCTTTATTGGCTGTCATCATAGTCACTTTAGGCAACAAAATGCCACTAATAGCAGTGGAAAACGCATTATATATCATCACAAACTGCATGGCAACGGCATAAATGGCTACCACTGACGTACCGGAAATCATGCCTAAAATAAATTGTCCTGTACTCCAATACACTCTATCAGTAACCACATTTAAAAAAACAAAAAACGAATACACTGCAATTTCTTTCAGAAGCACAAAATCGAAAGAAGTAAACCGAAATGAAATATGTAAATATCGAAAACAATAATAAACATGTAACAAGAGACATCCTATGTTTAAAATAGTAAAAATGGCCACTATCATGACCGAACCATAGCCCATATATAACAATGGTAATACAACCATAGGATGCAATACATCACGGCAAATATTGCAAAGTCTTAAAAAAACAAAACGTTCATAGGCTTGCATTAATGAAGAGAACACACTGAGAGGAAAAGATATAGCAAAATTGAATATTAACAGAGCAGTCATAAGCTTAGCTTTACTTAACTCTTCATTAGTTAAAGCAGCATAAAATAGATTGTCCAGATTATCATATAAAACAGTGCCCACAATAACAGTCAGGAGACCAATCACAACATATAATGATAAAAACATCCCATTAAGATTTGCTTCGCTATTTTTATCACCGATAGCTCTATTTTTTGCCGTATAGCGAACAATCGCGGTCCCCAGTACCAAGTCTAACATGCTGAAATACACTATTAAAGAGCCAATTAATGAATATAATCCATACTCAGACTGTCCCAGTAAGCGAAGTAAAATAGGAGTATACAGTAAGCCTCTGAGTAATGTAACAAAAATATTAACATACGATAGTAAAACACCTATCTTTAATTGGTTATCCATGAAATAAATTTAATCCTTAACTAACATATATTGTAATTATGGAATATAGTTTTGAATTGTGATACCTTGGTTCTTTTCACAGCTAATAATTAATGGACTAACATTTATGCTAATTGTATTATTTTATATAAAGGGTTCTAGTAATTTTAATTTTACTATCTCAACTTTCGCAGATAGATATAGGCAAATAAAGCTTGATGTAATTGGGCAAGGCCGCTATCCATTGTGAAAGTTGA
>NZ_BMBX01000016.1:0-94231 GCF_014634905.1 Sporomusa sp. GT1
GGAGCCATTGGAACCATCGTCCGGAATGGTTGGAACCAACCATCCGGACAGGATGGTTTTTCGCCCCGGAATATTCACCTAAAGGTGGATGTCGCAGCTTTTTTCAACCCCATTGATGTGGAAATCCGGGGCAGATATTTAAAGAACAGATAGATACAAAAATGTCATTCCGTGACATACAAAAATCAGCAACTATTCCCTCACATTACGTGAGAGGCAAGTTGCTGATTTTTAGTATATGTAGAACGGAAATAAAGTTCGTTACCCACAAGCTTATAAGGTTATATTTATCAGCCCCTTTTTCATGGTGAATTATAAAACAAAGTTTGTTACTAATTGATCCAAATAAAACTTACAATTGACTTTCTAAGAAATAAAGTCTGTTACTTGCCACCGCAGTTAATCTCACAATAATTCCCATATTCCTTGCGGACTTATTTCTACCGGTTTCATAATACCTTGTTTTCTTAGAGTTCCGGCTGCCCATCTAATTTCGTATTGCCAAGTATAAAATAAATCTCCTGATTCTCTTAACTGCTCCGCATAATTTTCCCAAACATATTTGCAGATTTCCACTATTGAAGCACTTCCCCCATAAAACTTTAATGCTTCTACTATCCAGTTGGACAAGCCTACCCTAGTAATCATTCCGCATCGCTCCTATTAAGAATTTGTAACTATTCAAAGATGTCAGATCATATGCAGCATCTTACTAAATTTACATACTATTTCTCAAGCGCATCGCCTCTTTTCCAGGTGAACATTAATTGAACATTTAAAGAAAGTGATATGAAAACGCTGTCCTTTTTTTTCACAAAGCCTGGTAATCTAACCCAAAATAGAGTATTATTGTACTAGAAAATTAAAGAAAAGAAGGGGTATAATCTTGCCGATTCTAGCGAATGTTGTTCCTCATACCCTTCCTAACGTTGATCATGAATTAGTGGAAATAATTCAATCAAAAAGTGAAAATAAAGTAGATTATTGGACTTTTAAAGGTGCAACTAGAAAACACGCTCATGTATATTATCATTATCCAGCAATGATGGTACCAGATATGCAAGGAGAACTCATTGATATTCTTCTTAGCCTTCAACCAGGAATCAAAAATGTTCTGGATCCCTTTGTCGGTTCTGCTACTACTATGACTGAATGTATGTTTCGCGGTTTAAATTTTGTCGGTCAAGATATCAATCCACTGGCAATCTTAATAGGGCGGGCGAAGATTGGTCCCTTTAATAGCAATATGTTAGCTCATAGTTACAAAAAAATTTTCAAAACGGCTGTAAATGATCACAGCGAGATAATTGAAGTTGCATTCAATGGTCTGACTAAATGGTTCCGTAGTGATGTAGCAATTGAATTGTCAAAAATATTTCGTGCAATAAAGCAAGAAAATCTTCTTTGGGTTAGACGTTTCTTTTGGGTAGCATTTAGTGAGGTTATACGTTTCTCAAGCAATTCAAGAACCTCAACATATAAATTACATATGCGTCCTAAACATGAAATATATAGTCGAACTATTCAACCGTTACAACTCTTCGAGGCAATCTCCCAAAGAAACATGGACCAGCTTAACGATCAAGCTCTAGGACTTAAAGAATTAAATCTTTTACAAAAAGAAAGGTACAAATATAAAGCTAATATTTACTTGGCCAATTCTTCTCAACAAATTAGGTTACAAGATAACAAACACCTTTACGACCTAGTCGTTACGTCTCCTCCCTATGGTGATAATAAAACAACTGTTCCATATGGACAAAGCGCTTTCTTACCATTACAGTGGATCAATCTAGAAGATATAGATAAGGAGGTTGATTCAACATATTTAAAAAGCACACTAGAAATTGATAGCCGCAGTTTAGGTGGTATTCTTAAAAATAAGTCGAAAAGCGCAGATAAATTATTTTCATTATCGCCCACTCTAAAAGAAACGATGAGTTTACTTAAAAATAGTAGTACAAATAACCAATCAAAGGTTATTGGATTCTTCGATGATTTAAATAAAACCATTGAACATATCTGTAATTCGCTTAATAACAATGCATATATAATTTGGACTGTAGCAAATAGACGAGTTGACCGCAAAGAAATTCCGACGGACCTAATAACAGTTGATTTTATGAAAAACCATGGGGCAATGTTCGTCTTAGGTGTTACACGCGGTATCTATTCGAAAAAAATGCCTAGCCGAAATAGTATTACACAAACGATGAAGTATGAGAAAGTTCTTATATTCAGAAAAGAGGAGCGATGATTTCAACGCTCCTCTTACTTTTAAGAACATGGTAAATTTTGTGCTCCAACTCGACTAAACTGACTAGTATGAGATTGTATTAAGCTGAGTGTCCTTCTCATGTCGAGTCGACCTATTCTCTGTATTTCAAATCTATTCTGCTGTAGATTTAAAGAGACAAAGTATCTCAAACCAGCGAAAATATTAAGTATTTTTGAATCATTCTCACTTTCAATTTTTTGAGTAGCTGCTATTTCATCCTCATACCCATCATGCGGAAAATAACTTTTAATATCATTTACCCCTTTAATCCAATTTTTAAGAACATTATCGTAATATTGCTCAAAATGATATGTTAAATACGGCTGCACTTGAACAATATCCGATGCAAGCTTCGCCCATCCCTCTTTATCTAATGAACATAAATCAAGAATCCTACTATCTATTAGTTGTATTTTATTAGAATTCCCTGAGATCAGTACATTATAGGTCTCTTTCTGTTGTTCATTAGTATATTTAATAGGCCAGATAAGCTCCTCCGAGTTTTTACGCTTACCTTCCTTAACCCATTTAAATTCTTTAGAACTACTGTTAGAAATATCTACTTCATGTCCTTCTAAAAGTATTAATGATGCAAAATCTGCTTTACGACCTAATGATTGCGGTTTGAATTCGGAGTTAATCATTCGTACTACTAAATCACAGTCTGGCGTAACAAGTATACCAAAATATTGTTTGCCGTTTTCGTCAAAAGGAGTAAGGCAAAAAATATCTCCAGTCATAATATTTCTATTTAAATGATTTACCGTATAATCTAGTAGACTATACTCCTCTTTATAAAGTCCTTTTGTAACTTTCTCTCCTCTTACCTTTTCACGAAAAGTAGTAATGTTATTCCCACAAGACGTTTTTATATCTTTTATTACTTTATTGTTTTTATACCGTACGGCCCGCAAAACGTTTACCATTGATTGGATATAATCTTTATGTTGGACTTTATTATATGATATCTTATTTAAAGCGTTTCTATGACTCCTATCTAATACATCTATAAATTGCTCTCCTTCCACAAAAGATTCTCTGTATAAAAGTTCAAATTCGTCATCACTTGTAGCTGTTAAATCAACCATTGCTTCTTTAATATTAGTTAATCTTGTAACAAGAAAATCATGTAACGATTGCCCTAATGCAGCTTTACTTAGTCGTTCAACTAAATTGTTAGATAATACTTTTGAATCACTAACTTTTTTAATTGCCCACAGTTGATGTGGAATTAAGTAGACTAGCATATTTTGTCCCAGGATATCCCATTTTGAAAATTGTTCTAATAAAGCAACTTTTTTTTGATCGTCGCCTTCTGTACGTAATCTTTTAGTATACTCTTCAACATATGCAATTTTATCGTCATGTTTTTCATAAGACGCAATCCCTTGTTCATTTGAATATACAATTATAATATCTGATTGATTTTCCCTTCCTGATTGTATTTCAAATAATCTTCGTATTATAACGTCTTTTTCTTCTCCTACATTTTGCATATTCATATCTAATAGTATAAGATTTCTCCCAGTTTTATTCTCTAAAACCGATCCATCATAGTTACTGAAGGTCCAAAAGCTAATTTTTTCTGGATTAGCCTCACTAATTTGATTAAATAGTTCCTTTAAACTTTTTAAAGGGCTATCAATTTCTCTTTTGGAAATTCTTTCAATGAAACTTTGTAGTTCATTATTTAAGTTATTCAGACCCTTTTCATTACTGGCTAAAATCTCATCAACCGTATTTAATCCTAAATTAGATATTATCGACGATTCAACTTCAGTAATTTCTATATCAAACGTTTTGGTTATAGTATCAATATCCATCTTAAGAAACTCTATCTGTTGTTTTCTTTCCGGATTCCAATCATCATCGAAGGAAATAACTTTATTTATTCCCAGTCCTTCTAATACTGTGTAAAGTTCAATAACGTGATTATTATTTGCTGTAGACTTAATTTCGTCCACCGTTAAATCCCCCTATCAAAGATTACTAGTAGGAAATCGTAGTACGAATTTAAAGTATCGATTAAATTCGTTTTTTTCCTGCCTGTTTAATTCAATACTACCATTAAATGCTTTCATCAATTCTTGTACAATATACATCCCTAGGCCTCTTCCATCTGGTTTCATTGTTTCAAACGGCTCAAATATTCTATTAAGAATATCCTCATGTATACCTGGCCCAGTATCCCAAATAGTAATTGTACTATTCTCTGAGTCAAGTTGAAATGTAATTTTTTTATTTTTATAGTCACTAACCCAATAGAGAGAGTTTAAAAACAGATTATCAAAAATTATTATTAATATCCCTTTATTTCCTTTGACGTTAAAATCTTCTCCTTCAACTTGGACCCTTACATCAAATGCCTTTGCTTTTTTGGTCATAGGACCTTCTTTAAGATATAACTCTTCTAACAACGTCTTAATACTAATTTCTTCAATTGTTGTTATACTTTTTCGATAAGTCGGTTCTAAATGCTCTAACTGCCTTTCAAGAAATAACATTTCTTGAATGATCAATTCTTGCTTCTTCAGAGGATCTAGACATTCGGACAAACCCTTCTTAATTAACCCATTTAATATTCTCTTAGATTCTTTAGCATGATCAGTAATATTTTGTTCAATCCTGTGTAATTCATGAGTTAAAGATTCTACGATTATGGCTTGTCCAGCAAGACCTACAATAGACTGCAATTTTTCAAGTTTAAACTGATACTGAGAAAGTACCTGCTTACGTTGCTGAGTTAACTCATTGTCAACCTTTTCTAGTACCGTTATTGTTGTAGCTAACTCTGAAGCAGCTTTGTTGACTTCTGGAATTTGAATTAGTACACTTGCAGCTTTTTTTGCCTCAACTAATATTGCTGTTTTTTCTTGTTCTGTTACATTCGTTTTAAAAAATACAATATTTTCATTACGAGTAATTAATTGATCTTTACTGCTGTTCTCCATAATTTCGAATCCAGAACGACATTTTATATCTTCTTTTGCTATTATTTCGGCAACAATGTCTCTAAGTATCATAAGGAAATTCGAACCAAAAACATCCTCAATCAAACCTTGCCTATTAGTTTGTTCACGTAAATTTTCACTATCTTTGCTATCCAATTTCACATAGCCAGATACAGTATGAGTTTTATATGCGTTAGCTTTTAATCTTTGCGATCTTTGAGTAAAACCTAACCAATCAACTTTAGGCCCATAAGGCAAAATCCGAAAGTGATTTCTAAAAATATAAACCCCCGTAGCGGAACTCCAAATAGCTTTTAATTCTTTGATAGTTCTGGTCGGCAAATTCCCACTTACTATCTTATTTCTCGCTTCTTCTAAAGAATCATTTGATTGTTCACAAACATAGAGAACACCAGAAAACCTACCTGGATGAGCTGGTTTACGCTTTTCCTGAGAAAGCTCGTTAAGTTCTTGAAATTTAACGTCTCTAAGATATGGGAAATTTTTTGCGAGGTTTGCATAATCTAAAAGATTTATTTTATAAGGAATAAACTTATCATCGTATTCTTTTTTAACTTCATATTTTTTATACCCATCATTTTTCATCAAATTAATTCTAGCATCACGATAACGCTGATAAAGTTTCTTACGATTTAATATATTAATTATAAGAGTCCAGTCGTGATCAAAAGAAAAGTCAACTTTTATATCACTCATCAAGGAAATAATGTTTTCGTCAATCTCTGAGCTAGATAATTTCTTCCCATTTACTTCTAATTTAATTTCAAATTGTTCGATAGTTTCTTGAATATAGGGATTGACCATTCCAAAAATTTCACTTCGTATTCTGACTAATTGTTTTTTGGTTAAATTCCAAAAATCAATATTTTTAATGCCCTGAATCAAAATAGTCGTTCCAAAACGAGGGATTTCATAATTTAGACAAGAAACTTGACCTGTTACTTTTGAGATATCTTCGTCTGAGCTTTCAAATTCAGACCAATCAATCTCTAATTTATAAGTATTAGATTGCAGATAAACTGCACTATCTTCTTCTGTTAGTCGTTCACGTAGCCTATCCATTCTTGGTGAAGTTGTTAGTGTCGTATGTCTGCCCAGCCTTTGAATTGATAAGCGACCAAGTCCTTTTTCTCCTAGATTTCTTCTATGAAAATGCGGAGAATATTTTTGCTCCTTTTTAAATAACGTAGCAATTCTCATAAACGACTGAACCAAAATCGATTTTGTCATGCCGTTTCCGTTATCAATTATCTCTATTATTCCTTTTCCATATGGAGTATCTACGGTAGTATCTATTTTGATTGAAGCATACTGTGAATCTGCATCATAGGAATTTTTTATTACCTCTGCTAGAGCAACAAATTCGTCAGAAATTAACTGCTCACCCAATTGATAAATGACTCTTGCTGACGTAGAAAAGGGAATTGATTCCGGCAAGAGGGGGGACTCGAGAATTGAATCGTCATTCACATATTTACCTCCTCATTAAGGTATAATTTCTCTCTGAATCATGATGTCTGTTTAATTATATGCATTCAAGATAATGTCTTTAATTCCTCCCAGTAACTTACTACTTTGGTTACGTTTTCAAAACAACTCAATTTTTTCTATAATACGCTTCATCCATTTTTTAAAGCCTGATCCAGTATGTACTACTCTTCTGATTAATAATTGCTCATACATTTTAAGCATTTCATAATGCCAGTGACCTTCATTATTGATTGAAGATATAAAATCGCACTTGTCAATCTTTTCTGCACATTGATTTTCCCCTGTCTTCTTTTTAATAGAGAATAGTGATGTTGATATTGGCCAACAATCTGGTCGTGAGACCTCAACAATCCACACTGGATGAGTGTTGAGGTTTTTATCAATCCTTACAACTGCACACATCCTTGGTTCACCTGATGGAACTTTTGAAATGCGCGTCCCCTTAGGTACTGGCATAAATTCTATCTGTATCACCCAATTGGGTCGATAGTCTTGGATTAAATTCAAAGTATGCATAAACTCTTTCAATCCCTGACGGTTTTCCAGACTCAAATTATTAAACTCCACATATGAAATCGTCCCCACCTCAATCGGACGCAAGTATCCAGCATGACGATTTTCCTGCGTAGTTACCTCGTGAGAAAGACGCCAAATATTTTTTTCTCCATCTACTTTATCCCTTTCTATGGTACTTTTTTTATTCGATATTCGTTTTATTTTGAGTTTTCTCTTAGCCGAAAACTCAACAGTAGAGACGATTATCTTTGGCTGATAAGATGTTGGTTTTGCCGCCCCGCCCTGATTATCCAACTCAAATTCTTGCCCTGAATCAGCCACTTTTGTTTTGGATCTAGGTTTATTGTTTTCTCCATCTTCAAAACGCGTTGTTGGTAGCAATGGGTGAGAAAAATACACCTCGTCAAAAGGTATATCAAATCCTTTAATTGAGGTAATTTCTTGTATCAACCAATTACTCCCGCTGTAAAATCCTTGGTATCCAATATTATATTTGATATCACTGGGAGGTTCACACTCTAGAGGAATTCCCGACTGCAGCACAGTTTCAATCGTTGGCAAGTGTCCGTCCACCGATCTTTGTCGTTGGGTTGCCAGCACGCTAGTCCACATTTGTCTGGCTGCTTGATTATGGCGTAGCCACGCAATATGAAAGGCAGTAGAGTTATTCGCGATAGCCGGGGGAATCCGCGGATTCAAAACCATATCCAGGACATTACCCCTTATGTCTTCCTCCAACACCATATCTTCAATAGCAGTGGGGAAGAGGAGATGATTCGTCATGTATACCGACGAGGCCAAAAATGCGCGAATAAGCTCCAAACAGGGAATATAATACGTCTTATTCCCGTCGTCCATTACCCAGACCATCTCTTGGGACAATTCTTCATCTCCATAAAAGGAACGTAGTTCGCGCGGCATTGAAAAAGCAGGTATAACCTGTCCTCTATGCTTTTGAGACAAGGAAAGATTTCCATCAACGCCGCTCTTTGATGTTTCATCCAATTGGCCTTTATAACGATATTTTCGCCCGATTCGCAAATAAGGTAATGTACCCCAAGGCACTTCGACACGAAGTATCCTTGGAAAATGCCCTGGTTGTCGCTTAAACACAGCATCCATTACCCACCCGGAGGCGTTTTTTCGGGGTGATGTCAACCAATAAAGGGTTGGGATTTCATTAGTTTCAAAGGGCCAAATCTTAAACTGCATGAATATAGACTCCTCCCACAATCATAGCATCCAGTATTTCTTCCAACGCTCTCTCTACTTCGGGATGAAGATCGGAACGCAAACCTGCCATGCGACATACGCGCCATCTTTCAATCCGAATTCCCTCATCCTTCATATTTTGAGCTACCCAATTTATCCGTCGGATCTGAAATCTTTCAACCGATTCAGCTATACTTTTTAGAAATGACATCGTCAATGGCAACTTATCCGGATGCTTTTCTATCCACGCACGTACACCTAAGTCTTTTGCTATTCGGGTAACTGTTATCCGTTTGGGCTTACCTTGTAGGCTGCGTTCCTGGTTCAGCCACGCATAAGCCTGTTTATAAATTTCGATATCCCGATCAGACCAATCAATCCGCTGTACAGTTGTTTTCGTTCTGCCTTTTTCAATCGGTCTTTGTTTAAGCCATTCAGGATCATGCCGATATAGCCATACATAAAGCGCCGGGGAATGCTTTCGAAGCTCAGTGCGTCCAAATTGAGGAAATGACTTTTCAAGAACTACCCATTGTCGCTGTTTTTCTTCCAATATTGATGGTTCGGTTAGCCCGTGCTTATTTGATTTTGCTTCGCTCGTTTCTTTAATTGAATTCATCCGCTTCTTAGTGGAAAAAAATTCATCCATAGAACGCCATAATAAGCGCATCATCAAGAGATGGAAGAGAGGATGTACTGCTTTTCGGTATTTTCGAACCATTCCTCTCAGCCAATTGTGATCATCGTCATAATCCAATGGAATGCCAAAATACTGTAGCAATTGCCAAGGATACGTCTGAAGAAAAACATCTTGTAAAAGTCTCTGATCGACTTGTTTGCCACCTCGGCTAACCAATCCACGATGATCCAACGCATCAAGATAGCGGGTCCTAAAGTATTGGAGCCGCTGAGGTTTTTGCGGATTGTTTAATAGCCAGACGCCGTCCGAAACTAATTTCACCAGCCAAACAACAATATCCGGGGCTATATCGTTAAGGGGTAATAGATCCAGATTTTCAAGTTCTTCCAAATGAACAAGGCTGTCCATTTTTGATCCAACTGCAGAAACGCCACTATCCGATAAGGGAGTCTCATGTAGCCAACATACCGGCAAAAAAGGCAGTTGATGACTTCGGTGCCAATAGGCTTCGCCAAAATTGACGCGATCTTCACTTACACATTCAGGACAATACCTTAGGACAAGTAATGATGCTATTCTACTGGCCATTAGTCCCGCTGTATAGTGCACGACTCCGCCACGATCCGAATACATGCAATGCAGTACTTTTGTTGCACGCTCAATAGGAAGAAAAGGAGAATAAAACGGATAAAGAGTGTGATTGTACGCTAACTCTCTAGCTGAATACCTCATAAACTGCGAAAGCCGCTTTGCCAATAACGAAATATGACCGGGCAAGTCTGCGCTCACCATGACATTCCGTGAACCGAACAACTCATTGAGCGTGATCCGAAAACTCCGATTTCCTATTCTGGCGTGATAACGTGACAATATACTGTAAAATAGCTCATCTGGATAAGGGTTTGGGAAGTGACTAATCATTATTGCTTCAGCTCACTACAGATTAAAGTCTTTTAATGGATCTTTAATATATCCGGCTGCCTTAAGATCCTCATATCCCTGCGGAACACTTTTTGCTTTTTGTGCATCATTGTTTTTCCTTTTTGTTTTATCAGCTTTTTTCATTTCGTCAGGGTATAACGCCAATACTGTAGACCGGCGCAATGCTTCAGCCAAATTGGTATGAGCATCCATTTCTTTAAAAGTATTTTCAACCGCTTGTTGTGCAATATTAGAATCAATTCCCATTGATAACAAATGCTCCAACACTTTTTTTAAAATGTCTTCTTCCTGCGCAGATATACTGGCTTCCAACTGACTCAGCTGTTCCAAGCTGATGCTGCCGTTTCGATCCAAATATTTAACTACTAATTGACGAATATCTAGAGGCCGAATATCGTCGTATTTCATAATTTTTCTTAGATCTCCGGATCTAAGAGCTTCCAGCATGGGTTGCACCAAACGAAGATCTTCTTTGGATACACGCCGAATTACCTCTGGTGTTATTTCTTCAGACTCATCATATATAATCCGCAATTGCGCCAGCAAAAACAACTTAACAGCTATATCAATAATTCCTTGGCTTTCTTCGTACATAACTTTACTCAGCTCATTAGAAAATGGAACAATTTTTTTCGACCACTGATATTCCCACATCTTTCCCAGTAGCAAATCCCAAAGCTCGTCATGCGGCAAAGGCTCCCAAACAACATCACCTTGCCCCGAACCGCGCCTTGCCTGCCGAAATTGTTGCTGTAAAACACCGAGGGCTTTCATAGTTCCGATTAGCACTACCGGAACACCGATTGTATTAACCAAGGTTACAAAAAAGTTCAGCATCTTTTCCGAGCCACCACCTTTGGCCATATCCAAATGCTGAATTTCATCGATTACTAAAACCCCAATGCAATGTAGCGCTGCAATTTGAGCCATGTGAGCCAACATCATATCTATGGATGTGCGCGTAGACACGAATTTCTCATAATAATTGGTCCCCAATACACGGTCCATTGCCTGAAAAAAATAGATACAGAGTCCACGCAAAGAGCCATCATAAGGACAGTCAATTTTCAACCATGCAACTTGCAGAAGATTAATGGGCTTGGAGTGTATTATCACCTGCGGATACATGTTCAAAATCCGGTTGACAGCCCGCGTTTTTCCAATTCCCGAAAACCCAATTATCGTTATTGCATGTGCATCGTTAAAGATATCCTCTGACAATTCATATTGCCCGATGCTTCGCACAGTTCTTCTTACTGTCCCTAGATACTGAGGAAATTCCGGTGTCGATGGATTTCTCGAAAGATATCCTTGCCGTATCATCCTCGATATCTTGCTCTCCAGCTCAATATGCTGTTCCAGCGGCTGGTAATAATGATATAAGCGTAAGGGAAAATAGAGACGAATATGACTTTCCATTTCTCGCTCCCATGGAGCAAACGAAAGATATCTAGCCATCTTTTCTGCAGCTTCTAAATACGAAAAAATTGGCGGCAGTGCCTCAATTAAAGGATTCCCTCTATATTCCTCTATAGGAGAGGGGAGGTAAGATGCGTTAACGGTACTGCCCTGAAAAAGTTTCGGCAGCGGATGTACAAATTTTTTACTAATCATTTTTCTCCTTTTTGTACCTGTTTAAGAATGGCAAGCATTCTAGGATGTTTAGTAGGCGCACCTTGTACAGATGATGGCCGATTTAGACTATCACTTACAATATCTTGGATCTGTGCGTCCGCCAATATAAACGCTTCTTTTTCGCGATTACGTTCTTTCTCAACTTGACGATTATCCCGAATTCCTTGGACCCGCTTTGAGTCAGATTCTGATGATTCAGCTTTTTTTTCTAAAGCATTTTCAATAATTTTTTGCGACTGTTTCAGACGTTTAAGCCTGTTTTGTAATCCTTGATCGCTTTTTCCTTTTAGCCGAGTAAGTTCAAGCTCATCAAGAAACAGAATGTCTTCGTAGGACCGACCTAAATATTTATCTAACCGTTCAAGCATACGGCAGATCGTATAACCTCTGCCATGCTCATCTTTGATATATATGTAGGTCATATTACGATAATCGAAGCAAATATCTATCGACCAGTTACCTTTAATTCTTGCTCGATCAAACCATTCTTCCATCAGCGCTTTTTCACAGGAATAATACATTTTTTTAAACTTGATCCCTTTGGGAGTAACCAATGCCTTGTCCATGGGAAGAAGATAGAGCTTTACTATATCTTCCGGAATAATGTGCAAGCTACCCGACCTGTTTTTCACTCCCCAATTCCATAGTTCAAGCGGAGTTGGAATTAAACCATCGGCAACCATTTCGGCATCACACTCATAGGAAGATATCACTTCTTCGTTATGCATCAAAATAATACCGATGACCAACTGCGTAAAATCTTTTAGCGTCATCGTAGCATCCAACCGATAATCAGGTTGTCCCCGCTTGCGGTAATCCGGCAGTATGAAGCCAGGCACCTCCGGTCGAACCCGATCATGTATAGTACGAAAAAAACGTTCTACTGCTCCTTTCCAGTCTGGTCGATAGGGAGCTGTATTTTCGACGACAACGTGTAACCCATAAATTAAGGATTCCACATTATATCCTTCTAATTCTCCCCGATCCGCCAAGATGGTTTCCGGTAAGTGACGAGAGGGCCATTGTTCATGTTTGATCGCTATATCACAGTCCGCACAAAAGGCTACTTTATCCGTTGCAGTGTTGGCTAAAGCCATCATAGCACCGATCCACGACGGACCCTCCAGACCGACATACATGCCAGTAACCATCCGACTAAATACGTCCTGAACGATATACAGGACAGGTCGCCCGATAATACTTTTACGGTCTGCTTCGGCCAACAAGTAAATGTCGGCGACAGTTGCATCTATCTGGAACCGATGCCCTGGGCCATAAGTATTCTGCTGAGATGTTCCCGTAATCGCCCTGAAATTTTGCGCATAGTTGGTTTCCCCTTCACGAGCCCTAGTTACTTGCGAGATTTTAAACTCGTTTCTAAAATACTTCGTGAATTGATCAAGAGTCGGCGCCTTGATGATTTCGTCATAATCAAGTTGAGCATTTTCTCCTGTAAAATAATTAAGCATCATCATGTCGTAGGCATCTTTAATCTTAACTTTCTTCCCTTTCTTGAGAAGGAATCGCACAATGCAGACATCCATTATTTTTCTGGTTTTTTCATCAATTTCTCCACCAATAATAGACGGATATTTACGTGGTCTCCCCAGTTTTTTGTCTCCCTTGGTTTTTCTTTTGCCGCGCCCACCGGAATTATCATAATCGGGTAGGAACGCGTTCATCGTCATACCTCGATGCCAATAACGCTTAAGCAACCGGTAAATACTCATCTTTGCAACGCCACAACGATTCATCGTGTCTCTTACTAATTTTCCCCGCATTATAGGATCATAAAGATACGGCTCATTATCGGATGTAAACATTGGGCCAATAATTTCCCAAGCCCGTGCACGAATCTGTTTTTCTTTATCTGATAAAGAAGTTTCATCGACAATCCGTATCCACGGATCATCAGATATCTTCCTCATTTCGCCGTTTCGCAAGCTTTGCAATACCTCTGACAAGGTTTTCGATACCGGGAGAGATTGCAAGCTTATGTTTATTGCAACCACAGTATCGTTAGCTTCATCTATAAAAAGAATACGTTCAGTAATGCTCTGCCCTTGATGATCATATTGAATCAGTTCGTTTTTGGCTATCATCAATTCTAGCCCCCTCTACACTGAGTACAACCGTTTCAAATCGGGAAATCGTGTCTGATATGATAATTTTGCGCATCATATCTGTTCGAATAATCTTTCGAGCTAATAGGTGCCTAAAAATTTTTAGTGAAGTTCCTTCATCCAAGGCTATTTTTTGGTCCATACACTGCAAAAAATGAGCAAGGCTTTCATTGCGTGATACCCCAACAGTAGCTTTTTTAAAAGCTGTAAAAACTTGCCCTATATACTCATCTTTGATATCCTCAAGGCTTTCCCGCCAATAGACATTATGAAGCCATTCAATATTTTTCACTAAATTTTGAGGAAGACACTCATCTGTAATAACTCCCCAATCAATGCCTTGTTCTTCCCAATAGATTCGTTCAATAAACAACTTTTGTTGAATGCGTTTCTCTTGTAGCTTTTTCTTCGGCTTTATAGTACGAGCAATTATCATTTGGCAATTGTCTCGCAGTACTGTAATAAGAAAGTCCGTAGTCATGACAATGACTTCTTTCGTTTTAGGGTCACGCGGATGCCTAATCCCCTTTTTTTCAGCAATCTGTATAGTTTTTTCGATATTTAACGGAAATTGCTCCCGTATATCAATAACATCATCAGCCCAATCCAGGCAATAGAGATAACTTTTCTCAATCTTCGATAGACAGTGGTGAATTCGTTGTGTCTTCCATCCAAATATTCGGGAAGCACACCCTACAGACGGGATATCCTGTATAGTAAGCCATGGCTTGTATTCCCGTCCAAATCCCTGTCCACGACCTTCTTGTATTAGGCGTTCCCGTTTCTGTTCGGTCATTCCTCTGTTACGTTTAGCCAAAGAATCCCCTCACTTCCAAAACATCCTATAAGGTACTTAGTCCATGGTTTGAACCTCTGCACATATATTATCCTAATGTTCAATAGCTATATCATCCAAAAAAAGGAAAAGGAAAGGGACGCGCCCTCTGTGGCACATCTCTTTCCTTATATAAGCAACTAATTCTATCTGTTGAGTATTTATATATTTGTTCAGTATCAAACTTTATTATCAAATAACCTTCTTTATTTTACGGTAACAAACTTTATTTCCTTATTACAGTATAATTGTGGATTTAGTATTCTTTTACTCTACCGTCACACTCTTCGCCAGATTCCTCGGCTTATCAACATCACAACCACGGGTCACAGCCGCATAGTAAGCTAAGAGCTGCAGCGGAATGACTGACAGAATCGGCGTCAGGAATTTATCGGTGGCAGGAATATAGATGGTATGGTCAACATACTTTTCAATTTGCTCGTCACCTTTAAGACCTATGCCGATAACGACGGCATCGCGGGCTTTTACTTCTTTGATGTTACTGAGCATTTTTTCGTAGACATCTTTTTGGGTAGCTAAGGCGATAACCGGTACTCCCTCAATGATGAGGGCCAGGGTGCCGTGTTTGAGTTCACCGGCAGCATAGGCTTCAGCATGGATATAGGATATTTCTTTAAGTTTTAACGAGCCCTCCAGGGCTACTGCATAGTCTAAAGAACGGCCGATAAAGAATACGTCTTCTTTAAAGCCATACTGTTGGGCAAAGGTTTTTATTGGTTCCACGTCTTCCAGCAATTCATGAATCTGGTTAGGCAGATTCCGCAGCTCCCGGCAGAGTTCCCGGGCCTTTTCCTGCTCCAGCGTGCCTTTGAGTGACCCCATATAAATGGCTAAGAGTGCCATAACAATGAGCTGGGTGGTATAGGCTTTGGTGGAGGCCACGGCGATTTCCGGGCCAGCCCAGGTATAAATTACCTGGTCGGATTCACGGGCAATGGAAGAGCCGACAACATTGGTTATAGCCAGTGTACGGGAACCCAGTTTTTTGGCTTCTTTGAGAGCCGCCAGGGTATCCAGCGTTTCACCGGACTGGCTGATAATAATGGTCAGGGTTTGATCATCGATGATGGGGGAACGGTAGCGGAATTCTGAGGCGACATCGACTTCTACCGGAATGCGGGCCAGATTTTCCATAAGATATTTGCCGACAATACCGGCATGGTAGGCTGTGCCGCAGGCGACAACAGCAATTTTTTTGATGCCGGCAATATCCTCTTTGGTCCATTTGAGTTCGTCAAAGGTTACGCCGCTGTCATCTTTGGCTAAACGGCCTGTCATGGTTTCCCGGACAGCCTTGGGCTGTTCGTAAATTTCTTTAATCATGAAATGCTCATAACCGCCTCTTTCAGCGGCTTCGGCATCCCAGTTAACTTCAAACACTTTTTTGGTTACAGGCACACCCTGGCGGTTCATAACCCAAACAGAATCTTTGGTTACAATGGCCATTTCGCCATCATTGAGAATATAGGTTTTACGGGTGCGGCTGATGATGGCGGGAATATCAGAGGCAATAAAGTTTTCACCTTCTCCCAAACCGATAACCAACGGGTTATCCTGTTTGGTGCAGATGAGCTTGTCTGGTTCATCCTGGCACATAAATACCAGTGCGTAGGAACCTTCGATTTGTTCGAGCACCTTTTTTACAGCAGCTTCAAAATCGCCCTGGTAGCATTCTTCAATGAGATGGGCCACAACCTCGGTGTCGGTTTCGGAGGTAAATTTATGGCCTTTGGCAATAAGCTTTTCTTTCAGGTGCAGATAATTTTCGATAATGCCGTTATGCACGACAACAAATTTGCCAGTACAATCGGTATGGGGATGAGAATTGGCGTCAGACGGACGGCCATGGGTAGCCCACCGGGTATGGCCGATGCCAAGCTGGCCTTTGAGCGGATGGCTATCTACCTTTTTCGCCAGTACATTCAAGCGTCCTACGCTTTTATCCACGTGTATTTCAGTGCCGTCAAACACGGCAATTCCCGCTGAGTCATAACCGCGGTATTCCAGTTTGCTCATGCCTTCCAAGAGAAACGGTGCGGCCTGATCGGGTCCGATATAGCCTACGATACCACACATATATATAAACCTCCTAAATGTTAAATGCTGCAGAAAACTAGGAGTGCCCCGCACAGCAATAATACTGCCAGGCAATCCTGCTTTCCTTTTTACTTGTAATCCGATAATTGTCCTGCATGCCACCGTTTTGTTCCGCAGATCACCCTGCGGGTTTGTCGGCCGGCTAACGACTGGCAGGGGCCGAGAGGCATCCGCTGACTGCTCGATAAACCTCTTCCTCGTCTGCTTGGAAAACCTCCAAGCACCAGCGCTTTTTTAAAATTAGTTTCTTCCATAACGGTTGTTATTATCCGGCTTATGCGGTTCATTCCCACCCCCCATTATTAGTAGTCCATACTACCCATACATATGCAAGGGAGCACTATTTAGTGCTCCCTTGCTTGTATTCTATCTCATTGTAATATAGTTTACCATATTGGTCAATAACGTTTATTCCTGTTCTTGTTTAATTACCCCGGCAATGGCAGCGACAATGCGCTCCAGGTCAGGCAGCGAGGGGCCTTCAGCCATTACGCGGATCAGCGGTTCGGTGCCGGAAGGGCGTACCAGTATCCGGCCATTATCCCCCAGTTCTGTTTCCCCGGCTTTAATGGCGGCAGCAATATTGGCGTTGGTTTCCCAGCCTTCTTTGCTCTTAACCCTGATATTAACTAAGAGCTGCGGGAATCTGGTCATAACCTGAGCCAGTTCTGACATCTTTTTGCCGCTTTGTTTTAAGGCGGCAGCCAGTTTCAGGGCAGTAATCAGGCCGTCACCGGTGGTGCTGTATTGGCTGAAAATAATATGACCTGACTGCTCACCGCCAAGTACCAGGTTATGTTTCAGCATGGCTTCCAGTACATAGCGGTCACCCACCGGTGTAACAAGTACTTTGCCACCGGCATTTTTTATGGCCTGGTGCAGACCCAGATTGCTCATGACGGTAGCTACCAGGGTTTTTTCCGGCAGCGTATCCTGCCTGAGCATTTCCAATGCGCAAATCAGCATGATCTGATCACCGTCAACAGCCATACCGGTTTCATCAACAGCCAGACAACGGTCGGCATCCCCGTCATGGGCCAGACCTAAGTGGGCCTGATGCTGTGCTACGGCTGCCTGCAGCTGTTCCAGATGGGTTGAACCGCAGCCTGCGTTGATATTAATGCCGTCCGGGCTGTCATTAAGGATAACGACCTCTGCCCCCAGCTTTTTAAAGGCAGCGGGCGCAGCCTCACTGGCAGCACCATTGGCGCAGTCAACGACAATTTTAAGGCCGCTCAGCGTGGTTTCCACCGTACCGGCAGCATAGTCGATGTATTCGGCCAGCAGGTCATGGTTCCGGGTAATAAAACCCACTCCGTCAGCCGTAGGCCGGGGCATGGCATCGGCTCCGGCTTCAATCAGGCTTTCCAGTTCATTTTCAACGGCATCCGGCAGTTTATAGCCTGTTCCGGCGAAAAATTTGATGCCATTATCCGGATAGGGATTATGTGATGCCGAAATAACAACTCCGGCCTGTGCTCCATATTTTCGGGTCAGATAAGCTACTGCCGGGGTAGGGACAACACCCAGCAGCACGGCTTCGCCGCCTGCCGAACAAATTCCCGCCGCCAGGGCTGCTTCCAGCATGTGGCCTGAGATACGGGTATCACGGCCAATATAAAACACCGGCCGTTGATGCTCTTTGCCAAAATAATAGGTAGCCGCCCGGCCCATTTTAAAGGCCAGTTCGGGTGTAAGTTCAGCGTTAGCTAAGCCGCGTACGCCATCGGTTCCAAACAGTCTTGCCATAGAGGTTGCTTGCTCCTTTCAATTCCTGCGCAATTAAGGGGTTAAGGCTATGCCTTATATTCTTTTATGAAACTAATGGCCGCGTTCATGCCGTCAAGAGCGGCGCTCATAATGCCTCCCGCATACCCGGCACCTTCGCCAACCGGATAGAGTCCGGCGGTATTTACTGAGGCAAAATCCGGCCCGCGAACGATTCTTACAGGTGCTGAGGTTCTGGTCTCAACGCCGGTAAGCACTGCGCCCGGATGATCAAAGCCGCGAATTTTACGGCCAAAATCAGGCAAGGCTTTAGCCAGTGTGGCTGTGACAAACTCAGGCAGGCATTGCCGGAGATCAGCCGGGGCTGCCCCCGGACGATAGCTCGGGGTAACCAGATAGTTCTTGCCGCCGCTCCGGCCTGCCAGGAAATCACCGACAGTCTGGACAGGGGCGATATAGTTTTGGCCGCCTAAGGCAAATGCCAGTTGTTCATAGCGGCGCTGAAAGGCAATACCGTCAAGCACATGAGGGCCATAATCGGCCGGATTGACGGTAACCGCCAGGGCGCTGTTAGCGATACCGGAATCCCGGCTAAAAAGACTCATCCCATTTGTCACCACCCCGCCGGCTTCCGACGCCGCCGCGACCACCAGGCCGCCGGGGCACATGCAAAAGGAGTAGGCCGCCCGGCCTGTCGCCTTGTCTTGATATACCAGCGCATAATCGGCAGCCCCCAGCTTGGGATGACCGGCACTTACACCGTATTGCGCCTGATCAATGAGTTCCTGCGGGTGCTCAATGCGGACACCGATGGCAAATGGTTTGGCTTCCATGGCAATGCCGGCCTGGTATAACAGTTCATACGTATCACGGGCGCTATGGCCGATAGCCAAAAACAGGGCTTCACACGGCAGATAGCGGTTATCATTAATTGTCAGACCGCACAGGCGGCCATTCTCAATGGCAACCGCTGTCAGCCTGGCCTCAAATTCCACCTGCCCGCCCAGTTCAATAATGCGGTTACGGATGGTTTTGACAACCTGCCTAAGCTTATCTGTGCCAATATGGGGTTTATGCAGATATTTGATTTCAGGCGGTGCACCGGCCTCCACCATCAGAGCAAGTATCTCGGCCATGCGCGGGTCATTAACCCGTGTGGTCAGCTTGCCGTCGGAAAAAGTACCTGCGCCGCCTTCGCCAAACTGTACATTGCTGATGGGGTCGAATTTGCCGGTACGCCAAAAGCCGGCAACATCCCCGGCACGCTGTTCCACATTCCGCCCCCGTTCAATCAGGAGCGGTTTATAGCCATGCTTGGCCAGCATATAAGCAGCAAATAAGCCGGCCGGTCCTGCGCCAACCACTACCGGCCGGTTATCTAACGGCTTGCTGCCCGGAATGATTTCCTCCGGCACAGCCGGAGTTACCATCGCAATATCTTTATCCCCTGGCAGCCGGGACAACACCTGCGCAGACGAAACGGCGGTCCCAACTTCTAACGTATAGACAAAATTAATATTATGCTTCCGCCGGGCATCGACTGCCCGGCGGCTAATCACCACTTGACGGATTGCCGCGGCCGGCAGTTTGAGACGCTTGGCCACCAATTGTTCCAATGGCGCATCTTCGGTTAACGGCACGCGAAAATTGCTGATTTTGAGCAATAACCTTATCTCCTTTAACTATATATAACATGCCAACTATTGTTGCCGGCAGATGGTGTGTTCAACAGCGAAAATCAAACGCCAATGGTGGAACGTTGTCAATGCACCACCCGCCTGCGCCTGTCAGATTCTTTAACGCAAACCTACCGGGGTCCGATTTTTATAGTGACGGTAACCGTCGGCGGTGTGCCTGTCACACCTTCGGGCAGTTGGAGTCTGACCTCTTTGTTCGTGTCTTTATTAATACCGGCTAACATGACCGGCTCGGTATAAACGGCATCAAGCTTCTCAATCGTTTTGCCTGGCGTGTTCTCGCTTACCTCCACTTTCTCAGGCTGGGTAATAATACTCTGAATGACAAAACCTGCTGGCAATTCCCCCTGGGTCACCGGCTTCACATCCACTGTTTTTTTGACTACTGCCGCCATTAACACTACGGTTACCCGCGTTTTTTCCGGATAAATAGTCAGGCCTTGTACTTCTTTGCCTTTGGTATTGACAGGAATTAGCTGCGCATCGATGGCAATATCGGCGTTTTTGCCTGCCAGATCCACAGGCGCCATTACCTTTTCTACGGTTTCGATAAGATGCTTCGGTCCTTCAATGGTAACCTTTTCATTCGCAATAGTAACTTTGCCTGTCAGCGTACCCTTGGCCGGTGCGCCGGTCAGACGCGCCTCCACCGGCACCTCACGGCTGACGACAGTTTCAATCTGTATCTGCACCCGCTCCGGGCTGACTTCAACAACTTCCAAATTGGAAGGCAAAGCAGGCGTGACCTTAAGGTTATGACGGCCTTCTCCCAGGCCCTTTACATCAACATAGGCCGTAAGCTCCCGGTTGATCAATCCGGCCACAATGCTCCGCGGACCGCGGACCTTCACCCGGACAGAGTCCGGCACCTCATTAATGACATAACTGGTAGCTGCATTGCGCGCTTCCAACGGCATGGTGACCCAGGACTCTATGGGTGGATTTTGTTCATTCATAACATACAACCAAAGTATTACGGCTAAGATAACGGCAAAAATTTTAGGTGCCTGATTTTTATCTTCGCCGGGTTTTTTTAAGTATTTTTCAAACATTACGAAGGCCTCCAGCTAAAGAGATCGCTAAGCGAAGAGGTTTTGGCCACAAATAATGGGGCAAGGTGCTCTTTTAGTTTGTCGGCATCCAGATACCGGTGCAGTCTGCCGCCTCTGGCCAGGGAAATAATCCCGGTCTCTTCGCTGACAACAATGACAACCGCATCCGCCTGCTCGCTGATACCAATGGCGGCCCGGTGTCTGGTGCCAAGTTCTTTGGTCAGCGTCCTGTCGTCAGATAACGGCAGCAGACAGCCTGCCGCCTGTATTCTATTGCCGCGAATAATAACAGCACCATCATGCAGCGGCGTATTGGGAATAAAAATATTAATCAGGAATTCGCTGGTCACCAAACCGTCGACTTTAATGCCTGTTTCAATATAATCATTTAAGCCGGTATCGCGCTCCAGCACCATCAAGGCCCCAATTTTATTTTTGGACAGAGCCGTGACGGTTCGCGTCAATTCGGTAAACAGGGTTTCTTTTTCTTCCGCGTTGAGCTGGGAGCTGTTTTTGAAAAAGCGTCCCCGCCCTAATTGTTCCAGCGCCCGTCTAAGCTCAGGCTGAAAAACAACCGGCAAGGCCACCAGCACCACTGTCATGGTTTTTTGCAGCAGCCAGTTGATAACATTAAGTTCCAGCCATTTACTGACAAGGGTAGCCAGCAATAGCACGGCCAGGCCCTTTAACAGGGCGACCGCCCGGGTATCCCGGATCATAATATATAATTTGTATAATACATAGGCAACAATCGCCATATCGATGATATCGAGAAAGCTGATTGTAGAAATTATGCCCCGTATTTGTAATAACATGCTGTACACCTCAAACACACAATAAATTGCAGTACGACTATAACTTTATTCTCCCCAAAAATAGGAAAACCTTTTAGGTAATTAAAAAATATTAATATAAATAATATCAAAATTAGGCTTGTGCCTTTAGCACAAGCCTAATTGTTTTAATCGATAGATTACAGTTTTGCCATTTCACCGGTCCAGCCAAATTTGTCAGCAACACGTCCCTGCTGAATGTCGGTAATATAATCAAACAGTTTTTGCGAGGTTTCACCAATCTCATTATTGTTGATAGTAATTTTCCTGCCCTTCCAGGAAAGCTCGCCAACCGGAGAAATAACGGCAGCCGTACCGGAACCGAAAACTTCCTGGAGACGCCCTTGCTCATGCGCTTCGTATACTTCCTCAATGGAAATACGGCGTTCCGATACTTTCATACCCCAGTCTTTCGCAACGGCAAGTACCGAACGGCGGGTAATGCCGTTGAGGATACTGCCATTCAATGCCGGAGTAATAATTTCATTATCAATTTTGAAGAAGATGTTCATGGTACCTACTTCTTCAATATATTTTTGTTCCAGCGCGTCAAGCCACAATACCTGGGTATACCCTTCCTTTTTGGCGACTTCCGCCGCTTTCAGGCTGGCTGCATAGTTCGCCGGCGTCTTGGCTTCACCCAGGCCGCCTTTGACAGCACGGACAAAATGCTCCTCAACCTTAATGGCGACAGGCTTGAAGCCGGAAGCGTAGTACGCCCCAACAGGTGACAGAATAATAAATACAGTGTACTGATCAGCCACTTTTACACCGACAAAAGGATCGGTGGAAATGACAAATGGCCGGATATACAAGGAAGTCCCCAGCGATTTGGGCACCCACTCTTTATCAATTTCGATAAGCTGCTTCAGACCGTCATGCAGCACATTAACATCCATCTGCGGAATGCTCAGGATATCTGCCGAATGGTTAAACCGGTTCAGGTGGTCAAGCGGACGGTACACAACAATACGATTGTCCGCAGTCCGGAAGGCCTTCATCCCTTCAAAAATAGCCTGACCATAATGCAGCACCATAGCTGCCGGGGAGATTTCAATTTGTCCGTATGGAACAATACGGGCATTGTACCAGCCTTTACCGGTAGCATAATCCATCACAAACATATGGTCGGTAAAAATTTTGCCAAAACCGAGTTTGTCTTCCGGTGGAAGCGTACCGCGTTTATCAGCCAGTGTAACAGCAATATCTGTCATGTTAACAGGCCTCCTTGGGTTGTATATTTATGGTTATTATAGAGTGATTTTTGTATACATGTCAAGGTGTTTTTGTTGTTTTTCCAGGATAGACTTAGCAATAGTTACTGCGTGTCCTACCTGAGTGGGCGATGTACCACCCATGGAATTACGGGCGGCCACACAGGTTTCCACCGAGATCGCATCGATAATGTCGGCGGCAAATAACGGGGAAAATTGCTCGAACTCCTTCAGAGTTAAGTCGGTGAGCGTTTTTTGCTCACTTAAACAATAGGCCACGCATTTGCCGACAACCTCATGAGCCTGCCTGAAGGGCAAGCCTTTCTTAACCAGATAATCCGCCATATCGGTAGCATTGGAAAAGTCGGTCCTGAGCGCCTGCCGCATGGCGCTCACATTGACCTTCATCCCGCGCAGCATGGCGGCATATACTGTCAGGCTGAATTTCACGGTATCAATAGTATCAAACAGGCCTTCCTTGTCTTCCTGCAAATCCTTGTTGTACGCCAGCGGCAAACCTTTTGCCACTGTCAGCATAGCCATCAGATGGCCAAACACGCGTCCGGTTTTACCCCGTACCAGTTCGGCGACATCCGGGTTTTTTTTCTGCGGCATAATGCTGGAACCGGTGCAGTGGGCGTCATCCAGCTCAATAAACGAAAACTCGGTGGACGACCAGAGGATGATTTCTTCACTAATGCGGCTTAAATGCATCATCAAAATGGAGGCAAAGGAAAGAAACTCCAGAATATAATCGCGGTCGCTGACAGCATCCAGACTATTTTCATAGATGCGGCCAAACTTCAGTTCACGGGCAACGGCTTCCCGGTCAATGGGAAAAGTAGTACCGGCCAGCGCCCCGGCTCCCAGCGGCATAATATCGGCAGATTCCCACACACCCTTGAGACGCCGGAAGTCACGTTCAAACATGAAGAAGTAAGCCATCATATGATGGGAGAACAAAATCGGCTGCGCCCGCTGCAGGTGAGTGTAACCGGGCATGATTACGTCCGGATATTTCTCGGCGGTATCCAGTACAGCCTGCTCAAGCTCAAATAACAATCCGGCAATCTCAGCCACTTGCTCACGCACATACATGTGGGTGTCAAGCGCCACCTGATCATTGCGGCTGCGGGCGGTATGAAGCCGTCCGCCAGCCGGGCCGATGCGTTCGGTCAGGCGCTTTTCGATATTCATGTGGATATCTTCAAGGGAAACCTCGAAGCTGAAGTTGCCGGCCTCAATGTCGGCCAGAATACCTTGCAGGCCGTCAATAATAAGTTTTGCATCTTCATGGCTGATTATACCGCACTTGGCCAGCATCCGGGCATGGGCCATGCTGCCGGCAATGTCCTGGCGGTACATGCGGTTATCAAAAGAAATGGAGGAGGTAAACTCCTCCACCATCACATCCGTACTTTTGGCGAAACGTCCGCCCCACAGTTTACTCATTGTTTTTCTTGGCCTCTGCTTTCATCATGGCTCTTACTTTGAGCGGCAGGCCGAACAGATTGATAAAGCCCTCAGCATCGCCATGGTTATATAATTCTTTACTATCGCCAAAGGTTACGATTTTTTCGTTATACAGTGAATACGGTGATTGCGAGCCGGCACTCATGATATTGCCTTTGTACAGTTTCAAGCGGACAGTACCGGTAACATTTTCCTGGGTGGAATCGACAAAAGCGTCCAGCGCCTCTCTGAGCGGGGCAAACCACATGCCGTCATACACCAGTTCGGCATATTTGATGGCTATCTGCTCTTTGTAGTGCAGGGTAGCACGGTCAAGGGTCAGATATTCCAGTTCGCGGTGAGCATAGTAGAGGATCGATCCGCCGGGATTTTCATATACGCCGCGGGATTTCATCCCGACAAGACGGTTTTCTACGATATCGGCAATACCAATACCGTTGGCGGCGCCGATGTCGTTAAGTTTGGTCAATAAGCTTACGGCATCCATTTTTACGCCGTCAACCGATACGGGAATACCCTTTTCAAAACCAACTTCGATATAGAGCGGGGTATCTGGCGCTTTTTCCGGCGGAGTAGTGATCATATATACATCGTCTTTCGGTTCATTCGCCGGGTTCTCCAGGTCGGCGCCCTCATGGCTCAGGTGCCAGATGTTGCGGTCCATGCTGTAAGGACGCGCCTTGGTAACAGGCACCGGAATACCGTGCTTTTCCGCATAGTCAATGGCATCTTCACGGGAGCGGATGTTCCATACCCGCCAGGGAGCAATAATCTTGAGATGCGGAGCCAGTGCCTTTACGGTCAGCTCAAACCGCACCTGATCGTTGCCTTTACCGGTAGCACCGTGACAGATGGCGTCTGCGCCTTCCTTCAGGGCCACGTCAACCATCGCCTTGGCAATAATCGGGCGGGCAAAGGAAGTACCCAGCAGGTATTTGCCTTCATACACGGCGCCTGCCTTCAGCGTCGGCCAAACATAGCTCTCGACAAATTCTGCCGTTAAATCTTCAATATATACTTTGCTGGCACCGGACTTAATGGCTTTTTCCCGGACAGGAGCCAGTTCGTCGCCCTGACCAACATCAGCGCACATCGCAATGACTTCGCAGCCATAATTTTCTTTCAGCCAGGGGATAATAACCGAGGTGTCCAGGCCGCCGGAGTAGGCCAGTACTACTTTTTTAATATCACTCATTATGTATTGCCTCCTACTGTCTATATGGTTTCTTGAATTCCCTATGATAAAGTTTACACCGAATCAGGTATGAATGTCTATATCTTGCGGTGAATTGCCACCTAATCAGCCATCAACAATGCCATAATAGCTTTCTGCACATGCAAGCGATTTTCGGCTTCATCAAACACCACCGAATTAGGACCTTCAATCACATCGTCGGTAATTTCCTCGCCACGGTGTGCCGGCAGGCAGTGCATAACAAGGGCATCCTTCCTGGCCACTTGCATGATGGAGCTGTTGATTTGGAAACCGGCAAAAGCTTGCTTGCGGATGGCCTGCTCGCCTTCCCGGCCCATGCTGGCCCACACGTCGGTGTAGAGTACATCGGCGTCCTTGGCGGCGGCAAAGGGATCATCCAGGATGGTGATTTTGCTGCCTGACGTTTTGGCAATGGCGGCAGCCTGCTCGACAATGACAGCATCTGGCGCATAGTTCTGTGGTGTGGCAACACTGATATCCATACCGACTTTAGCGCAAATATGGAGCAGTGAATTGACCATATTGTTGCCGTCACCGATATAACACAGTTTGCGTCCCTTTAAGTCCTCGCCTTTGTGTTCAATGGCAGTAAAGATATCAGCCATGGCCTGACAGGGATGCAAGAGGTCTGTCAGCGCATTGATAACCGGGATATTGGCATATTCAGCCAGTTCCTCAACTTCCAGGTGAGAAAATGTGCGGATCATGATGCCATCAAGATAACGGGATAAGACGCGGGCGGTATCCTTGACCGGCTCCCCCCGGCCAATTTGCAAATCGTTGGAGGATAAGAACAAAGCCATCCCGCCAAGCTGCCACATGCCGACTTCAAATGATACCCGGGTGCGGGTAGACGCCTTTTGGAAGATCATGCCCAGGGTCTTGCCCTTTAAGAGCTGATGCGGTTCTCCCGCCTTTTGTTTGGCTTTCAGGACTTTGGTAAAGTCCAGAATCTGATAAATTTCATCAACCGTCAAATCATGTATTGATAGAAAGTCTTTTCCTTTAAGACTCATTCGCTAAACACTCCCCCATAGTAAAGTTAAACAGCTGCCAGTGCTGCATCCAATATGTCCATCACTTCGTCCACATGCGCTTTGGTTATATTGAGCGGCGGCACAAACCGGAGCACATCGCCGGCCGTGCAGTTGATAATAGCGCCTTGTTGCATACACTCATTTACAATTTCACGACCAGGCCGGGTGAGTTTGGCGCCGACAATCAGGCCTTTGCCGCGCACCGCAGTGATGAGGGCCGGATATTTGTCTTTAAGTGCATTAAGTTTAGTGACAAGATATTCACCCATTGCCTGTGCATTGTCCAGCAGTTTTTCGTCCTCAATAACCTTCAGCACGGCATTGGCTGCCGCACAGGCCAGCGGATTGCCGCCAAAGGTGGAACCATGGTCGCCGGGGCCAAAGGCAGCGGCGGCTTTATCTGTGGCAATAAAGGCACCAATCGGCACACCGCCGGCCAGCCCTTTGGCTAAAGTAACAATATCAGGCTTAATGCCAAGATGCTCATAGGCAAACATTTTGCCGGTCCGTCCCATCCCTGTCTGAATTTCGTCCAGGATTAACAGGGCGCCATAGGTATCACACAGGGCTCTTACCTCGGTAAAGTAATCCGGATCAGGAATATTTACGCCGCCTTCCCCTTGTATGGGCTCAAGCATTACGGCACAGGTTTTATCAGACATAGCCTGTTTAAGAGCTGCGATATCATTGAACGGAACATGTTTAAACCCGCCAGGCAGCGGCTCGTAGCCTTTTTGATATTTAGGCTGGCCGGTAGCCGTCAAAGTGGCTAAGGTCCGTCCGTGGAAAGAATGTTCGGCAGTAATAATTTCCACCTTGTCGGCGGCAATGGTCTTGCCGTATTTCCGGGCTAATTTTATCGCGCCTTCGTTGGCTTCCGCCCCGCTATTGCCGACAAATACTTTGTCAAGGCCGCTCAGCGCAGCCAGTGTCTTGGCAAGCCTCGCCTGCTCCTCGGTGTAGTAAAGGTTGGAGCAGTGAATGATTTTACCGGCCTGGTCGGCCACGGCCTTCACCAGCTGGGGATGGGCATGACCTAAGACATTGACGGCAATGCCGCCAAGAAAATCTATATATTTTTTACCTTCATTATCATAAACATAAGGCCCTTCACCAGTCTCAAGCACAACCTGATACCGGGCAAACACCGGCAGGTAATTTTCCTGGTCCATATGAAATACTGTTTGTTTATCCACCAATATACCTCCTATATTTAACCACTTCAGTACCAATACCTTCGGTGGTGAATATTTCTAAGAGCAGGGAATGGGGTTTACGCCCGTCAATAATATGGGTCTTGGCTACACCGGCTGCCAGGGCTTTTACGCAGGCTTCCACTTTGGGTATCATGCCGCCGTCAATGCTGCCTGACTTAATCATTTCCTGGGCTTCGGCCAGCGACAGGGTGGAAACGAAGGAATTCTTGTCATTATAGTCACGGTAGATGCCTTCCACGTCGGTAATGAGGGCCAGTTTCTCCGCACCTAATGCGGCGGCCAGTTCTCCGGCCACATAGTCGGCGTTAATATTGTAGGTAGCACCGTCTTTGCCCACGCCAATCGGGGAAATAACCGGGATGTATCCCTGGTCTAACAGGGTTTCGAGAATACCGGTATTGAGTTTGAGGACATCGCCGACAAAACCGATATCCACTTCTTTGACCTGACCGTTCTCCCTTACTTTGGCCAAATGCTTGGCTGCAATAATGAGGTCGGCATCTTTGCCGCTCAGGCCAATGGCTTTAGCGCCAAGGAAATTTAAATATTTAACGATTTCGCTGTTGATTTTGCCGACAAGCACCATCTCGGCGATATCTACCGTTTCGGCATCGGTTACTCTGAGACCGCTGACAAAATTAGATTCTTTGCCCAATGCTTTCAGCATCGAGGTGATTTCCGGCCCGCCTCCATGGACGACGACAGGGCGGATACCGGCATATTTAAGGAAAATGATATCCTGCATGACGCTCTTTTTCAGTTCTTCATTAATCATGGCATTGCCGCCGTATTTGATGACAACCGTGTTGCCGGAAAACCGTTGCAGATATGGTAAGGCTTCAATAAGTACAGCCGCTTTTTCTACTGAATTAATCATATAATCATCCCTTTCCCATTTTGAAGTAATGTCCGTGACCTTAAGAGCGCCAGCTCACCGGCTCACGTAGTATATTCGCCGTTTATCTTGACATATTCATAAGAAAAATCGCAAGTCCACACCGTGGCCGAGGTTTCGCCAAGCCCTAAGTCAACGGTTATGGCAATATCCTTAGCCGCCATGACTTCTTTGAGCTTAGCCGTGTCAAAACCAACCGCTCCCTGACCGTTGACCACAATCGTCAAATCGCCAATGGTCAATGAAGTTTTATCAGGCTGGGTTGCTGCACCGGAGTAACCGACAGCACAAAGTATCCGGCCCCAATTGGGGTCCTGGCCGAAGAAGGCCGTCTTAACCAGCGGCGATTTGGCGATAGCCATGGCCGCCAGCTTGGCATCGGCAAACGATACCGCGCCGGTGACGTTGATTTCCAGGAATTTGGTGGCTCCTTCACCGTCACGGACAATAAGCTGGGCCAGTTCGGTGCATACCGCTCGGAGCGCGGTGTAAAATTCCTGATAGGTTTGACTGCCGGCTGAGTCAATAAGAGTATTGCCGGCCTGACCGTTGGCCAGTACGGCCACCATATCGTTGGTACTGGTGTCGCCGTCTACGGAAATCATGTTAAAGGATAATTCCGCCGCCTGGTTAAGCGCTTGTTTTAATACCTCCGGCGCAATAGCGGCATCGGTAGTAATAAAACATAGCATTGTCGCCATATTGGGGTGAATCATGCCGGCCCCTTTGGCAATCCCGGCAATTTTGCAAATCTTGCCGCCAAGGTTGAATTCATAGGCACAAACCTTGGGAAACGTATCGGTTGTCATAATCGCGGCCAGGGCCTGCTCATGCCCGTTTTCCGATAAGGCGGCAGCCGCCTGGGTAATGCCTGATTTAATTTTATCCATTGGCAGACTGACACCGATTACACCGGTGGAGGCCACCAGAACTTCACAATCATCCAGGTTTAGCGCTTTGGCTGCAACGCGCACCATGGTCCTGGCATCCTGCAGGCCCTGGTCGCCGGTGCAGGCATTAGCGCAGCCGGAGTTGACGACAATAGCCCGGATTTTGCCGCGGTCGCTGACTTGCCGCGAAACAATTACCGGCGCGGCCGCCATCTTGTTGGTAGTATACATGGCTGCTCCGGCTGCCGGCACCTTGCTATAGATCATCCCGATATCGGTTTTGCCGTTTTTCTTAATGCCGGCGTGAACACCGGCTGCGGTAAACCCTTGTGGCGCGGTAATGCCGCCAGTAATTTTAGTTAGCATGGTATCTTCCTCCTGTTACTACTCGTATCCCCTCGGTGGTAAACTCTTTGTTAGCCTACGTGTTATCACGGGTAGAGCGGGGCATTGTCCAAGCCGGTCCGCTCTTCTATCGCAAACATAACGTTCATATTCTGTATTGCCTGACCGGCCGCGCCCTTTACCAGGTTGTCAATGGCGGCGATAGCAATGACCCTGCCGGTCCGTTTGTCGACATGCCAGCCCAGGTCGCAGAAATTAGTGCCACGGGTATTCTTGGTAACCGGATAACCGCCCCGTCCCAGCAGACGCACAAAATATTCATCGCCGTACAGGCTGCTGTAGGCTGCATCAACGGCTTCAGGACTTACCCCGTCCTGCAATTGGGCATAGCAGGTGCTCAGTATGCCTCTGGCCACCGGAATCAGATGGGGAGTAAAGTTTATCACCAGTTCCTGGCCTGCCAGTTCTCCCAGTACGGCTTCAATCTCCGGCGTATGGCGATGACCGGCAACATTATAGGCTTTGACACTTTCGAACAGCTCGGTAAAGTGCGAACCCAGGCTCAGGCCCCGCCCGGCACCGGATACACCTGATTTGGCATCAATGATGATGGATCGCAAATCGATAAGGCCGGCTTTTACCAGCGGCGCCAAGGCCAGAATGCTGGCTGTTGTATAGCAGCCCGGGTTGCCGACAATGGCGGCCTGCTTAACCTGGCTGCGGTTTAGTTCTGTCAGGCCATACACGGCCTGCGCTTGCCTGTGGGTATGGGGTACTTTGTACCATTGTTCATATATGTCAAAATTTTTAAAGCGATAATCGGCGCCAAGGTCAATAATTTTTACATGGGGATTTATCGCGGTGGCTTTGCGGCCTACCTCCATGGCATGCCCATGCGGCAAACCGATAAAAATCACTTGACTCTCGGTCGCGATTGTTTCTAAATCAGCCAAGCTTGCCAGCCTTTTTTCACAAAAACGGGTAAGGTGGGGATATATCTCATGAATAGGTGTATCTGGCTGGCTTTCTGAGGTAATATATAAAATTTCGGCAACCGGATGGGCTGCCAGCAGACGGAGCAGTTCCGCGCCTGTATAGCCGGTAGCTCCCACAATACTTATTTTCATGAACCTCGCTCCTTTATAAATAATTATACATCACATTTGAATAATAATGCAAGTATTTTCGTATTCATGTATACACTTTGTTAGACTAAAAAAATCCATAAGAAAAAAGAGGCTACAGATAAGTAACACCAGCCTCCTAAAATCGAATATCTCCGGCAATACATATACTGCGCCCGCAGCGGGGGCATGCTTTGTCGGTGCCGTTGTCCCGGCCTGTCAAACAACTGCAGCCACCGGCGCGGTCAATGACTTTATAGCCGCATTCCGGGCAGAAGGTATTCATACCGTCACCGCCAACATTGCCGATATATACATAGTTCAGGTATTTACGGGCTGTTTTATAGGCTAGCTGCAGTGTGCTGAGCGGCGTTGGCGGCGCTTCCAGCCGGTAGCTGGGAAAGTACCGGGAAAGATGCAAGGGTATATCGGCGCTTATGCCTGACAGCCACTCGGCCAGAGCGGCTATCTCGGCTGCCGTGTCATTAAGACCTGGCACCAATAAGGTGGTAATTTCAATATGACATTGTCCGGCTGCCTGCTCCACCGTACGTTTAACCTGCGCTAACTGTCCGGCACATAGTTGTTGATAAAAATCATTGGTAAACGCTTTAACATCAATATTCATAGCAGCAATAAACGGCAGCAGCTCGCTTAACGGCTGCTCCTGGATAAAGCCGTTGGTGACCAGCACATTACGTAGTCCTGCCGCTTGTACCAGCCGGGCAGTATCCATAATGTATTCATACCACACGCCAGGTTCAGAATAGGTATAAGCAATCCCAATATTGCCCTGGTTAGCAAGCCGGAGGGCTAAGTCGAGCGCTGCCTGCGGCTCAAGCATTGTCACCGGCGGCTGCGCCTGGGCAATATGCCAGTTCTGGCAAAATTGGCAGGCAAGGTTGCAGCCCCAGGTGCCAAGTGACAATATCCTGCTGCCAGGGTAGAAATGGTATAAGGGTTTCTTTTCGATAGGATCAAGTGCCTGGGCTGTAACCTGCGCATAATTTAGACTATAGAGTTTACCGCCGGTATTTTGGCGAACCCGGCAAAACCCTGTCCGCCCCTCTGTAATGGTGCAGCTTTTCGGACATAAACGGCAAAGCACCGCTTGTCCCTGCTGCTGGTAATGAAGCGCCTCATACACTGTTTTCACCTGCCGCCAGCTATATATACCGGGTTACGGTAAAACGGTATAACTCAATTTCTTCTTCCGGCCTGATCCCGGCCTTCTGCATCGCAATGCTTACCTGCTCGGCAACTGTATCCACACCTGCAAGGTCAGGCAGCAGCAAGCCGGAGCGCCGTCCCTTGCGCACAATAACCCCATAGGTTTTGGGGTCAAGCACGTCCATGCTCTCAATCGGCTCCGGTGCCTCCAATACATCTACCGAAACTTCGAGGTCAGCCAATTCACCTGGCGAGATGGGGTTAAACCGGGGGTCCTCTGTGCCGGCACTAACGGCATTCTGAATAATTTCCTCGGCAACAGTCGGTTGGGTAGGAGCAAAAGTGCCAATACAGCCGCGCAGTTGGCCGGCTTTTTTAAAGGAAACAAACACTCCCGCCCGTCTGCACAATTCCGCGGAAAGCTCTGCCGGCTTGTCCAGCAGGCGGCCATGTTCCAGATAATAGGCAAGGCTTTCCCGGGCCAATCGCACCGGCGCGCTTGGTGATGAACGCATGGCAACAACCTCCTATCTTTTCCCTTTGATTTTATAAGCCACAACAGCATACCCCACACCAAACGGGCCTTCATAAGAGGATACGACCTTTTCGGCGTCCAGCCCGCCCATAACCCCCATCAGAAAGAAAGCCGGTCTGAGTCCGCATTGTCCGGCTTCTTCAATCAGGTTTTCATCCAGATTGAGCAGCGCTTTAACGTCGGCATTTTCCAAAGCCGCTACCAGCTGGCGGTCAAACTCAGCCCCTTTAGGACTATAGCCGGCCGGAGCATCGGGTGTAAGCCGGTGCGATAAGTCACCTGACGCAATGACGACTACCCGTTTGTCCATATGGCTGATAGCCGCCTGAACCGCTTTGCCAAAGGTATACATTTCCTCATAGGCCAGCATACCTATGGATAAATGCACAATCTGGCCTTTAAACCCGGCTTTGGCCAAATAGTAAAGCGGGACAAAAGCGCCATGATCAAGGTGCAGTGAAATACGATAGTTCTTCGCCACCGCATCGGTCAGCTCATTCAAATTGATGCCCAGCCGCTGCGAGTTGCGGATTATATGTTTAATTAGCAGATTATCTGTCTCAAAGCCAAGTGTCACATCAGGTGCATCAAATTGTGCCATACTGCCCCTGAGGCGGGGATGAATACTGACGGTGACGGCATCTTCAAATACCGGCCCATGCGGCGTAATGATAACAACCGTTTGCGGATTGGCCTCTTTTAGCATTTCAGATACCCGGACAGCCGCTTCCACGGTTTCCTTAATCCGCGCCAATTCCTCTTTTCCCACTTCCGGGATCATCAGTGGCGGGTGCGGCATGAACGCACAGCCAACCAAATTATCCATAGAATCTCTCCCTTTTCGGTATTACGCATGCTTCTTATCTTCCCACATTCTGGCTGAAATGATACGCAAGTCCTTTGGCAATATACTCAGCCAGTTTTTGCTGGTACGCTTCGCTGTTTAACTGCGCCGCTTCTGCCGGATTGCTGATAAAACCCGCTTCAATAAGCACTCCGGGTGTATTAACAGATTTCAATATAAGAATGTCAGAATCCTGCTTAACTTGACGTTTATTGCCAGGGGGAAAATTCTTTAGCGCTTGCTGCATGGTTTCGGCCAATTGTTTGTTGCCGGCAAGCTTAGGATTGTAAAATACCTGGGCACCCGACCAATTCGTGCCTTTAATGGCATTGCAATGCAGGCTGACAAAAACATTGGCACCGGAACTATCGATAATTTCAACCCGTTTTAAGATGTCATTGCGTTTGCCGCCTTTACCCCGGGTATAAAAGTCAATATCTCCCTCACGGGTAAACACGGGGGTTGCGCCGTTGGCAGCTACGACTTGTGCAACTTTAAGGGCAATGGCCAAATTTATATTCTTTTCTTCAATACCATTCCATTTAGCTCCGTCATCAATGCCCCCATGGCCGGCATCAATAGCAATCGTCTTGCCTGCAAGTACCGCTAAATTGGCATTCTCAATGTCATCCACCACAAGGTACCGTAATGTCAGGAGGTTTAATACCACTACGGCAATACTAAATACCACCGCATGCAATAATCGCTGGCGTCTCACTGCCCATAGCCGCATTTTTATCGCCACCTTCTCCGCCACTCTACTTACACTGTATTCTCTACCAGGCAATTACATGCTAAAATAAAGAGTAGGAATAGCTTAAACCTTTAGGGGTGATACGTTTGAAAACTAAGCGGTTACGAGTAGGACGGATTGCAGCCTTATTAGCCATAGTATTTGCCGTAACCTTTTTCTGGGCCGGCGGTGAGCTTTTGCTGCGTTCGTCTATGCCGAAAATCAATATTCTCCCGGCAGGAGCGGCTGAAACGGCAGCAGAGGTTAGCAGCGCCTGGGAACGGGTGCATCGGGTAATCTTTCTGAAGAGCGCCGTTGATGCCAAACTGGATAAAAGTACCTATGTCCGCCTGTCTGATATACCGTTGCCCATGCAGCAGGCCATCATTGCCGTTGAAGACAGCCGGTTTTATCATCATATGGGCTTCGATATTGAAGGCATTTTCCGGGCCACACTGGTTAATGTACAAACCGGGGCATTTACAGAAGGCGGCAGTACCATTACGCAGCAGCTAATCAAGAATTTATTTTTAACCCATGAACGGACACTGGTCCGCAAAGCCGAGGAATTTGTCCTCGCCATTGCGCTGGAAATGCGCTATTCCAAAGAAGAAATTCTGGAAATGTATCTCAACACCATCTACTTCGGCTCCGGTGCTTATGGTATTGGTGAGGCTGCTGCCATTTATTTCGGCAAACCTCCCTTTCACCTGAATTTAGCCGAATGTGCCCTGTTGGCCGGACTGCCTAACGCCCCGTCACTGACATCACCGTATGTCGATTTTACCGCCGCTAAGCAGCGACAGGCCGTTGTACTGGCAGCTATGGCCCGCAACAGCTATATTGGCCCGTCACAAGCCCAGGAAGCCAAGTTAACGCCAATTCTATTGGCTAAGTAAAGAGGTCCGGCAAAAAACGCCGGACCTTTACTATTTCCGTTACAACCGTACTTCTGCTGAGGCGCGTTAACTGAAAAAACCGCACCCCAAAGGATACGGTCAGCTGTCTATACTGCGGTCCATTACAACAATAACCTTAATCCGCCACTGTCCATCAATGCATTCAAGGTATTCGGCGTTGGCAAAATGCTGCAATACTTGAAGCAATGCAGCTTTTGCCGCCATTAATTCTGCTGTCCTCGCCGGTGTTATCGCGGGATCATCCAACTGTTTAAGCAGAGTGTTATAATTACCAATGGTAGACAATAGGGCCTTTTTAAGTTTGCGTTCCATATTTGCCCCCCTTTCCCCGGCTATTGCCGGGCTTTTTTCGTCCACATGAAGTGCATGCTTTCACCGGTTGCGTCTATGGTCCTATTTCTTATCTAACATATTACATCATTAGTACAACTTTATAAACATTTTTTACCCATATGCACAAGAAAATATTAATATAGCAGAAAAAAACAGCCGCACGGTCCCCTCAACCGTCAGCATTACGGGCCGCTATTATGCAAATCAGAATAAAAAATCCTGCCAGATTGACTGGCAGGATTTTGCGGCAATATTAACGCTTGGAGAACTGAGAAGCTTTACGCGCTTTTTTGAGGCCGTATTTACGACGCTCTTTTTCGCGCGGGTCACGGGTTAAGAGACCGGCTTTTTTCAGTGGCAGACGGAATTCACCGTCGATCTTTAAGAGTGCGCGGGCAATGCCATGGCGGACTGCGCCAGCCTGACCGGATACACCGCCGCCCTCAACCTTTGCCAAAACATCATATTTACCGACAGTATCGGTAACGTTCAGGGGTTGAGTAACGATAAGCTCAAGAGTTTTTAAACCAAAATATTCGTCCAGCGGACGCTGATTCACGATGATTTTGCCTTCTCCCGGAACCAGACGAACTCTGGCAACCGAGGTTTTTCTGCGGCCTGTGCCGTAGTAAGTAACCAATGCCATATATATGTTCCTCCTTTCCGGTATTACCTAATATTAAGTTCCAGCACTTCCGGCTGTTGCGCGGAATGCGGATGGTTAGGTCCAGCGTAAACATTCAGTTTACGGTACATTTGACGTCCCAGGCTGTTCTTCGGCAGCATGCCTTTAACAGCTATTTCAATAACACGTTCCGGTTTGGTTGCCAGCATTTTACCGGCAGTGGTGAAAGTGGTTCCACCAGGATAACCGGAATGACGGAAATAAGTTTTCTGTTCCAGTTTTTTACCGGTAAAGACCACTTTGTCCGCGTTAACCACGATCACATGGTCACCTGTATCAACATGGGGAGTAAAGGTCGGTTTATTTTTGCCGCGAAGAACTTTCGCGACTTCAACGGCCAGTCTACCAAGGGTTTGGCCCTCGGCATCCACGACATACCATTTACGCTGGATGTCGGCCGGGTTTGCCATAAAAGTTTTCATTGTCTATCCTCCTCGTAAAAGCTAAAGGACTATGTTTAAAGCTTGACTAAATTATGATTGTTTAAACCTTGAATTCCGGGGCTAATGGAATGCATGGCAAAAATCTCATAACGCTATTGTAATAAATTAGCGGGTTGATGTCAAGGGCTACGCCTTGGCAGAACAAAATTATTTTGGACTGGCCGTCTGTCAAGTCGAAAACCAACGGCTGAAGGACTAATAACACCATGGATTTGGGCTTGCCGGACTAGTATTTAACTTCTATTAAATACAAGCCCTGGGGCGGTGCGGTAATGCCTGCAGCGCGGCGGTCGCCGCCTGCCAGTACCCTGGCAAAATCCTCAGGGGTCCGGCGGTGTCCACCTACCTCTACCAGCGTCCCAACCAGATTACGCACCATATGGTATAAAAAGCCTGTACCCCAAAATTCAAATTCAATGCCACAAGCCCCAACCTCACGGCAGGTTGCCGCCATAATGGTGCGCACAGGGCTTACCGGCGCTCCCCCGGCTGCCCGAAAAGCGGAAAAGTCATGCGTACCGACAACCGCTTGCGCCGCCTCGTGCATCAGGGGCGCATCAAGCCTGGTGGAAATATGCCAGGCATAATTCCGCTCAAACGGATTTGCCAACCGCGTATTTAACAGCCGGTAGCGATAAACTTTTCCTGTGGCTGAGCGGCGGGCATGAAACCCGGGAGCTTCTTCGGCAGCGTCAACAACGACAATATCCGGCGGCAGCAGTCCTTTAGCCGCCAAGACAATGCGTTCGGCGGGAATGGTGCCCTGAGTATAAAAGTTGACAACCTGGCCATATGCGTGCACCTTAGCATCGGTCCGGGCTGAACCGGTAAGTTTTAACGGGTGGCCGAACAGCCTGGCAAGCCGCTCCTCTACTATTTGCTGAACGGTCATGGCGTTGGCTTGCCGTTGAAAGCCGTGATAGGCGGTGCCGTCATAAGCCAGTATGAGCTTAATGTTTCTCATAGGGCTATTTTATATGCTTAACAGCGAGCAGTATTACCGGCAATATTGCCAGCACAACAGCCGCCAGCATGTCTCGCGTACCAAGTTTAAGCTCTTTCATCCTGGTGCGGTTTTCGCCGCCGCGGTAGCATCTGGCCTCCATGGCAACAGCCAGTTCATCTGCCCGGCGAAAGGCACTGATAAACAGCGGCACCAATAGCGGCACCATATTTTTGGCCCGTTTTAAAATATTTCCTGAAGCAAAATCTGCACCGCGAGCCATCTGTGCCTTCATAATCCGGTCAGTCTCTTCCAGCAGGGTAGGAATAAAGCGCAGGGCAATTGTCATCATCATCGCCAGCTCATGGGCCGGTACGCCCAGGCGGCGGAACGGATTTAACAGCCGCTCGATACCGTCAGTCAACGCAATGGGCGAAGTGGTAAACGTCAGCAGGGAGGATACGGCAATGAGCAGCACCAGCCGCAGCGACATGAGTACGCCCATGCGTGTCCCTTCCTGGGTGACAGTCAGCGGGCCCAGGTTACCAATCACTGTGCCGGGAGTTGTGAAAACATGAATGGCCAGTGTCAGTAAGACAATAATCCATAATGGCTTAATTGACTTGAGGACTAACCGGAAAGGAATAGCCGAAATGAGCACTGCCATAACAGCAAAGGCTATCAGGATGGCGTACGCCAGATAGCCCTCCGCCAGAAAGATGGTGAAAATATAAAGAACAATGCCCAGGATTTTGGTGCGGGGATCCAGCAAGTGAATGGGCGAATTTCCGGGGAAGTATTGTCCCAGTGTAATATCATTGAGCATGTGTCCGCCCCCTAATGGCTTTAGAGATTTCCCGGGCCGCAGCTTCGGCGGTTAGAGCGGTATTGCTGATCGGCAAGCCCTTAGCCTGCAGCTTGTCAATAAGTGCGGTAAGCGGCGGTACATCAAGCCCTGCCGCGGTAAGTTCCTCCCGTCCGTGGGTAAAAATATCCTCCGGCGGCCCGTCAAGAGTAATTTGTCCGCCGTTCATAACCAGTACCCGGGTGGCAAACCGGGCGACATCCTCCATATTATGTGATACCAATATGACGGTTGTATCTGTTTGCTGGTGCAGCTTGACAATTTGGCCAAAGATCTCGTCACGCCCGCGCGGATCAAGCCCGGCCGCCGGTTCATCCAGCACCAGATAGGCGGGTTCGAGGGCAATAACGCCGGCAATGGCTACCCTGCGCATTTGACCGCCGCTCAGGTTAAACGGGGAACGGTCTTTAAAGGTGGCAAAATCCAGGCCGACAAACTCCATCGCCCGGCGTACCCGGCTCTCGATTTGATCTTCCGGTATACTCAAGTTTTTAGGTCCGAATGCAATATCCTGGTAGATGGTTTCTTCAAAAAGCTGGTGCTCCGGATATTGAAAGACCATGCCTACCCGCCGTCTGGCATCACGCGCCGCCTGATTCTTGTCCTTTAAGTCAATGCCTTCCACGCGCACATGGCCGGAGGTAGGGGTAATCAGTCCGTTCATATGCTGCACAAGCGTGGATTTGCCTGAGCCGGTGTGCCCGATAATGCCGACAAACTCGCCATTTTGGATGGTGAGGTTAATATTCTGGATAGCAGTCCGCTGATAAGGGGTTTTCGGCATATAGGTATAGGTAACGTTTTCGAAGCTTATGGACATAGAGCCACCACCAGTTGTTCATCACTTATTATCGTTTGGTCCAGTGTTATGCCTTGCTCCCGCAGGCAGGCAGCCACTTCTGCCGCTGCCGGAACATCTAAGCCCATAGCCTTTAACTTTTCTACCTGACAGAAGACCTCTGCCGGTGTCCCTTCCAGGACAACCTTGCCTTGCTCCATAACCACTACCCGATGGGCGGCAACAGCTTCTTCCATGAAGTGGGTAATATAAACAACAGTAATACCTTCTTTATTTAACCGGTACACGGTATCAAGCACTTCCTTGCGCCCACGGGGGTCCAGCATGGCCGTGGGTTCATCAAGCACCAGGCATTTGGGCCGCATGGCCAAAACACCGGCAATAGCTACCCGCTGTTTTTGTCCGCCGGACAGGAGATGGGGGCCATGATGACGGTATTCCTCCATATTAACCAGCGCCAGCGATTCGGTCACCCGCCGGGAAATTTCCACAGGCGGTACACCTAAATTCTCCGGACCAAAGGCTACGTCTTCTTCCACAATCGCAGCCACAATTTGGTTGTCAGGATTCTGAAACACCATGCCCACTTGCTGGCGAATGTTCCACACGTTAGCCGGGTCGGAAGTATCCATGCCGGCTACCAGGCACTTACCGCCGGTGGGCAGGATGAGGGCGTTGAGATGTTTTGCCAGGGTTGATTTTCCCGAACCATTGGTGCCAATGACGGCAAGAAATTCACCCTGTTCGATGGTGAGATTAATATCGGTAAGCGCATGTACCTCCTGGCCATCATAGCCAGGATATGTATGACGCATGTTTTCAATTTTAATAAGTTCTCCCATATGAGGTGCTCCACCCCTTTGCACAAAGTACAATGACTAGTAGTCTGCCAAGTCTATTGTATAACTTCTTGTCAGATATTTGAATAGGAAACCGATAGTTTGTAAGAATAAAGGCGACCCGCCGGGCCGCCCTCGTCTTTTACGTGTTACACTAATTCGATAATCGCCATCGGAGCTGCATCGCCGCGACGCGGTCCCAGCTTAAGCACCCGGGTATAACCACCTTGACGCTCAGCATATTTAGGGGCAATTACATCAAACAGTTTTGTTACAACTTCTTCGTCGTAGAGGCTTGATAACACTTGGCGACGTGCATGCAGGTCGCCTCGCTTGGCTAAAGTGATCATTTTTTCGGCCATGCCGCTGATTTCTTTTGCCTTAGCTTCTGTTGTCTCAATACGCTCATATGCAAAGAAGGAAGTTAACATGCTGCGAAACAACGCTTTACGCGCACTGGTGTCCCGTCCTAACTTTCTGTAGGCCACAACTCTTCCCTCCCTTTACTCTTCGTGTTCTGCAAGTGCCAGACCCATTTCAACAATCTTTTTCTTAACTTCTTCCAGTGACTTCCTGCCCAAGTTGCGAACTTTCATCATATCTTCTTCGCTCTTTTGTACAAGTTCAGCCACGGTGTTGATTCCGGCCCGTTTCAAGCAGTTGTAAGAACGCACCGAGAGGTCCAGGTCTTCAATGGTCATTTCCATTGTCCTGTTTTTACCCTCAGCCGGTTCTTCAGAAACCAAACCCTGACCCTCATCCTCTTCAGGAGGTTCTCCGGCAATATTTTGAAACAATTTCAGGTGCGACACCATTATGCCAGCAGCTTTGCTGACAGCTTCTTCGGGACGCATACTGCCATCTGTCCATACTTCCAATGTCAGCTTGTCATAATTGGTTACGTTGCCGACACGGGTGTCGGATACGTTATAATTGACGCGGACAATGGGCGAGAAGATGGAGTCAATAGGTATAACCCCGATGACATGGTCGGGCTTTTTATTTTTGTCAGCCGGTACATAGCCTTTGCCTTTTTCAACCATGATTTCCATGCGGAGCTTGCCGCCGGCACCTACTGTCGCCAAGTGGAGTTCAGGGTTTAGAATTTCAATGTCAGCGTCGGCCTTAATATCGCCTGCGGTGATTTCACCGTCTTCAGACGCTTCAACCAGTAAAACTTTTGGCTCGTCACTATGCATTTTAATACACAATTCTTTTAGGTTGAGAATTATGTCGGTGACGTCCTCCCGAACACCGGGGATAGTGGCAAATTCATGAAGCACACCATCGATTTTCACCGAGGTTACAGCCGCGCCAGGCAAAGAGGAAAGAAGTACCCGTCTTAAGCTGTTGCCCAGCGTAATGCCAAAGCCCCTGTCAAGCGGTTCCCACACAAATTTGCCATATCGGTTGTCTTCACTTATTTCCACTATATCGATCTTCGGTTTTTCGATTTCAATCATCCGGAAAAACCCTCCTCATTTGGCCAAACTCTTACGTTACGCCATCGCCACGGTTGAGGGCAGATTATCTTGAATACAACTCGACAATGAGATGCTCCTGGATAGGAATATCAATTTCCTCCCGGGTGGGGTAGCGCATAACCTTACCGCTCATATCTTCAGCGTTCACTTCAAGCCAAATCGGAGCTTGCTTAGACCCTAACGATTCGGCAATTTTTTTGATAATGGGTGATTGTTTACTTTCTTCGCGTACACCAACGGCGTCGCCTGCTTTTACCAGGAAAGACGGAATGTTGACGCGGCGGCCATTAACTCTGATAAGGCCATGACGTACCAGTTGTCTTGCCTGGTTGCGGCTTTCGGCCAGCCCCATGCGGAAAACAACATTGTCAAGTCTTCTTTCCAGCATTACCAAAAGGTTTTCACCGGTAATGCCTTTTTGGCGGTCAGCTTTTACAAAGTAGTTGTGGAATTGGCGTTCAAGCACACCGTAAATACGGCGGGTTTTTTGCTTCTCCCGCAGCTGAATGCCATATTCGGAAACTTTTTTACGGGTTTGACCGGCGCCATGCTGGCCGGGAGCAAAGCCGCGCTCTGTGAACGAGCATTTATCACTATAGCATCTGTCGCCTTTAAGATACAGTTTTGCACCTTCGCGGCGGCATAATCTGCAAACAGGTCCTGTATATTTTGCCATTCTTACCAAACACCTCCCAATTCCTTAAACTCTTCTTCTTTTCGGCGGACGGCATCCATTATGCGGAATGGGTGTTACGTCTTTAATCATATTTACTTCAAGGCCAGCAGCCTGAAGGGAGCGGATAGCCGCTTCACGGCCTGATCCGGGACCTTTTACAAATACTTCGATTTGCTTGAGGCCATGTTCCATGGCAGCTTTAGCTGCAGTTTCGGCAGCCATTTGAGCAGCAAACGGTGTGCTTTTGCGCGATCCTCTAAAGCCCAGTCCGCCAGCGCTTGCCCAGGAAATGGCATTGCCTCTGGTATCAGTAATGGTGACGATGGTGTTGTTAAAAGTCGAACGGATATGAGCAACACCATGTTCTATATTTTTACGTTCTCTGCGTTTTGGTCTTGCGACTTTCTTTTGAGCCAAAGGTTACCCCTCCTTACTTCTTCTTTTTAGCGCCGACAGTCCGTTTCGGGCCTTTGCGGGTACGGGCATTGGTCTTGGTACGCTGACCGCGTACAGGAAGACCCATGCGATGCCGCTTGCCACGATAAGAGCCGATCTCAATGAGCCGCTTAATATTTAGAGCTTCTTCCCGACGAAGGTCGCCTTCTACGTGATAGTTTTTGTCAATGGATTCACGCAGTTTAGCAACTTCTTCCTCAGTCAAGTCCCGAGTCCTGGTGTCCGGGTTGATTCCGGTCTTGGCAAGGATCTCTTTTGATAAGGTAAGTCCAATACCATAGATATATGTTAAAGCAATTTCAATGCGTTTGTCACGCGGTAAGTCTACACCGGCAATACGTGCCATGGTTTAATCCACCCCCTCACTTTTTTTAGCCTTGTTTTTGTTTATGTTTGGGATTTTCACAAATCACCATTACCCGGCCATGCCGTTTGATGATTTTGCATTTCTCACATATAGGCTTAACTGATGGCCTTACTTTCATAATTAAACCTCCCTTTAGCGGTCATCCGCCGTCAGTGGCCAGTTGTCAGGACAGAACCTGACGACCGACGACCGATAACTAACAACCTATTTAAACCTATAGGTAATACGGCCGCGTTTCAAATCGTACGGTGTTAGTTCAATAGTAACTTTATCGCCAGGTAAAATCCGAATAAAGTTCATGCGAATTTTTCCTGATACATGCGCCAGTACAATATGACCGTTCTCCAATTTTACCTGGAACATAGCGTTAGGCAGAGCCTCAACGACTGTACCTTCCACTTCAATTACATCTTGTTTGGACATGAGCTATTCCTCCTCGTCCGCTTTTACCAGCTTATCCGGCCGCCTAAATTGGGCGAGCGCCTGACGGATGTTTTCATCGGTAATTGTTAAAGCACCGGTGACTGTTTCCGTCATAGGATTAGCAATAGAAAGCCTTCTTACGTGTTTAACGTTCTTTTTCTTAGGACTGGTGACTTTACGTCCGCGTCCGTCAGCTACCAGAAGAGTTTGCGGCTTATACCACCCTATTACCATATAAGCGTGGCCAGCATCACGTCCTGCTGATGATATTACAATGTGCCCTGGGATTATAGTTCCATCTGGCACAAGCCGTCTCCTCCTATAGTTTTGTTAATATTTCCGGACCATCGGCCGTAATGGCAATGGTGTGTTCAAAATGAGCCGAACGCTTGCCGTCAGCAGTCACTACTGTCCAGTTGTCACTCAAGGTCTTGACCTCATGAGTCCCTGCGTTAATCATAGGCTCTATTGCTAATGTCATACCAGCTTTTAATCGCGGGCCGCGTCCGGGAAGCCCATAGTTAGGTACTTGCGGGTCTTCGTGCATGTTCCTGCCGATGCCGTGCCCGACAAAATCGCGCACCACACCGTAACCATGCCCCTCAGCGTAGGCTTGAATGCTATGGGAGATATCGCCCAAGCGATTTCCTGCGATAGCTTGCTCAATCCCTTTATATAACGACTGCTCGGTTACCTCGATAAGTTTCTCAACTTCAGCGTCTACTTCACCGATAGCAACAGTTATCGCAGCGTCACCACAATAACCATTAATGAAAGCGCCAATGTCAATACTTACATTATCTCCAGTTTTTAACCTTTTTAATCCAGGAATGCCATGTACTACCTCATCGTTGATCGAGGCGCAGATATTGCCGGGGAAGCCGTGATAGCCTTTAAAGGCCGGCGTTGCACCCTTGCTTTTAATATACTGCTCAGCAATCCTGTCAAGTTCAAGCGTAGTGACATCAGGTTGCGCCGCTTTTTTTATTTCTGCAAGCGTTTCGGCCACTATTCGCCCGGCATCACGCAGGTAATTAAGTTCCCTTTGTGACTTTAAGATAATCATACTTGCCCGCCTCGCAAGCTGCCGACAATATCGTTTAGAACATCGTCAATCGGTTGAAGCCCGTTAATTTCGGTATATAGTCCCTTATCCTGATAATACTCAATCAGGGGCTGGGTTTGCGCCTGATATACCGATAAGCGGTTGACTACCGTTTCTTCCGTATCATCAGCCCGCTGGTACAGTTCGCCATTACATTTGTCACAAACGCCGCTTGTTTGCGGAGCATTAAAGGCTACATGATACGTGGCACCGCAGCTTTTGCAAATCCGGCGGCCGGTCATACGGCCAACCAATTCTGAACTCGGAGCCGTAATATTAATAACCCGGTCAAGCTTAATGGCGAGCTCTGTCAATGTGCGGTCAAGCGCTTCGGCTTGGACAGTGGTACGGGGAAAACCGTCAAGGATAAAACCTGTTTGGCAATCCTCTTTCGCCAGGCGCTCTTTGACAATGCCGATAGTGACACTGTCAGGCACCAGTTGACCCGCATCCATACAGGCTTTAGCCTGTTTTCCAAGCTCGGTGCCTTCTTTAACGGCTGCCCGGAACATATCTCCTGTGGAGATATGGGGAATTTTGAATTTCTCTACCAGTTTGGCCGCCTGGGTGCCTTTACCGGCACCAGGCGGGCCCATTAACAGAATAAACATGACCACTACCTCCTACTTCATGAAGCCTTGATAATGACGCATGAGTACCAGCGCCTCAATTTGCTTCATGGTGTCTAAGGCCACGCCTACTACAATGAGCAGAGCTGTACCGCCAAAATACACTCCCTGGATATTGGTTATGGCTCCGATGAAGTTTGGCAATATGGCGATGATGGCCAAGAATATGGATCCGGCCAGGGTAATTCTGGTCATAATCCGGTCTAAATAATCGGCGGTGGGTTTACCCGGCCTGATGCCCGGAATAAATCCGCCGTGTTTTTTCATGTTCTCTGCCATATCTGATATATTCACAGTAACCGCAGTGTAGAAATACGTAAAGAACACGATTAAGAGCGCATACAAAACTGTCTGCATCGGCGTGCCCCACGCAAACCACTCTGCCACGGTTTTTACCCAGGGAACATTAATAAACTGAGCAATGGTTACTGGGAACATCAGCACAGATGACGCAAAGATTATCGGAATAACGCCCGCTTGATTTACTTTCAGCGGAATGTGAGTAGAATGGCCACCATACATTTTCCGGCCAACTACCCGTTTGGCATACTGAACAGGAATTCTGCGCTGGCCTTGCTGTATTGCGATAACAAATACAATCATGGCCAAACCAATTATTAAGAACAATAGCAGACTAAATATACTAATTGTTCCGGCACTCAAATACTCAAACATCGTATAGATGCCACCCGGCAGGCTTGATACGATACCGGCAAAGATAATCAGCGAGATACCGTTCCCAATCCCTTTATCGGTGATTTGCTCACCCACCCACATTAAGAACGTCGTTCCTGCGGTCAGGGTAATCGCCACAAGCAGGATAGAGCCAACCCCGGGGTTGATGATAGCTACTTTTAGGCCAAAGGCCATACCAATGGCTTGGATAAAACCAAGCACAACAGTACCATAGCGGGTAATTTGGGTAATTTTTTTACGACCTTCATCGCCTTCTTTGGACCATTGCTCAAATTTCGGTACAACTACGGTGAGTAGCTGCATGATAATCGAAGCATTGATATAGGGCGTTATGCTCATCGCAAAAATTGAAAACTTGCTGAGAGCACCACCTGAAAACATATCCAGAAGCCCAAACAGATTACCTTGAGTAAACAGCTGCTCGATGACAGAGGCATTCACTCCCGGTACCGGGATATGTGTGCCTAAGCGAAACACCAGGAACATAATTAAGGTAAATACTACCTTTTGCCTCAGTTCGGTAATCTTTAAAACGTTCGAGAGCCCTGCCAGCAATTAAATCACCTCGACAGAACCGCCGGCTGCCTGAATTTTTTCAGCGGCCGACTTAGTAAAGCCATTGGCTTTTACTGTAAGAGCCTTGTTAAGCTCGCCATTGCCTAAGATTCTAAGACCGTCAAGCACTTTTTTGATTACACCAGCTTCTACCAATGCCTCAAGATCAACCACCGTTCCGTTGTCAAAGCGGTTGAGTACAGCTACGTTAACTTCGCTGTATTCTTTGGCAAATATATTGGTGAAGCCACGTTTGGGCAATCTTAAGTACAAGGGCTTTTGGCCGCCTTCAAAACCAGGACGCACACCGCCGCCGGCACGGGCTTTTTGACCTTTGTGGCCTTTACCGGAAGTTTTACCAAGACCGGAACCAAGTCCACGGCCTACACGGGTGCGAACTTTTTTTGAACCAGGCGCTGGAGCTAATTCATGTAATTTCATTAACAGCACCTCCTTGAACTAGTATATTGGCTAACGCCATTTTGTAATTTATTCAGCTACTTCTGCTACAGTAACAAGGTGTTCTACTTTGCGAACCATTCCTCTGATTACCGCATTATCTTCCTGTACGACCGAGCTGTTGGTTTTCTTGAGACCTAAAGCTTTTACGGTTGCGCGTTGGTCTTCGGGTCTGCCAATCAAGCTACGGGTCAAAGTAATTTTGATTTTCGCCATGATGTTACCTCCTTAACCCAACAGTTCCTGAACGGTCTTGCCGCGCAGGCTGGCAACTTCTTCAGCGCGTTTAAGTTGGCTAAGGCCGACTATGGTGGCACGTACTACGTTGTTGGCATTAGATGAACCAAGTGATTTGGTTAAGATATCTTTAATACCAGCAAGTTCAAGCACCGCACGGGCCGGACCGCCGGCAATTACGCCAGTACCTTCGGAGGCAGGCTTTAACAATACCTTGCCTGCGCCAAATTCACCTGTAATTTGATGGGGAATGGTGGTGCCGACAAGAGGAACCTTGATAAGACTTTTTTTAGCGTCTTCTACGCCTTTACGAATAGCTTCCGGTACTTCGGCAGCTTTGCCCAAGCCGAAACCGACATGGCCGTCGCCGTCGCCGACAACTACCAGCGCACTGAAGGAAAAGCGTCTGCCGCCTTTTACTACCTTAGCAACCCGGTTAATGAACACTACTCTTTCTTTAAGGTCAAGACCGGTATAATCAATTCTAGCCACTAATTTCCCTCCTTTTCTTAGAATTCAAGTCCGGCTTCGCGTGCAGCAGCTGCCAGAGCAGCCACGCGGCCGTGATAGATATAGCCGGCGCGGTCAAATACCACTTTAGTGATTCCTTTTTCGAGGGCCCGTTTAGCGATTGCCTCGCCTACAGCTTTGGCTGCATCTGTATTTCCACCGTATTCAACTTTAGCACTGATGTCCTTATCCAGTGTGCTGGCCGCTACTAAGGTAGTACCGGTTTTATCGTTGATAATCTGAGCATAAATATGCTTCAAACTGCGGAATACGTTTAGACGCGGGCGTTCAACGGTGCCAATCAGAGTTTTCCGTGCTCTTAATTGCCGCTTTTGGCGCGCGATGTTTTTGCTTGGTTTACGCAGCAAGGTGTTCACTCCTTTCGCCTAAATTACCTTTTTTGAGTTTATTTCTTGCCTTTACCGCCGGCTTTACCGACTTTGCGGCGGATAATTTCGCCTTCGTATTTGATGCCTTTACCTTTATACGGTTCCGGTTCGCGATAACCGCGAATTTTAGCAGCAAGTGCACCGACCGCTTCTTTATCAATACCGGAAACTACAATCCGGTTAGGTGCGGGAACATCAATGGTGATACCTGTAGGCGGTTCAACTTCCAACGGATGGGAAAAGCCTAAGGTAAGCGCCAGTTTTTGACCAGCTTTAGCAGCACGATAGCCTACACCGGCAATTTCTAAGGTTTTCGCGAAACCTTGTGTTACTCCGGTTACCATGTTGCTGACCAACGTCCGGGTCAAACCGTGGAGCGAACGGTGTTGTTTATTATCTGTAGGCCGTTTGACGTTGATGACGCTGCCTTCCAGCTCGATAATCATATCAGGGTGGAGTTGGCGGGTCAGTTCGCCTTTAGGGCCTTTAACTGTTACGAAATTGCTGTCGCCGATGGTTACGGTAACGCCAGCAGGAACAGCTATGGGAGTCCTACCAATTCTAGACATATTGCACCTCCTGTATCACTAGACTACCAAACGTATGCGATTACTTCGCCGCCCAGACCTTCTTTACGAGCGGTTTTATCGCTCATGATGCCTTTTGAGGTTGAGATAATCGCAATCCCGAGACCACCCAGTACGCGCGGCAGCTGTTCTTTCTTAGCATAAACGCGAAGACCGGGCTTAGAAATGCGCTTGATTCCTGTAATTACTTTTTCGCGATTTGGGCCGTATTTTAGGCTAACCCGCAGCATTCCCTGCTTGCCATCTTGGATCATGTCGTAATCTTTAACAAAACCTTCGTCTTTCAGGATTTGGACTACGGCTTGTTTAATTTTCGATGCCGGAATCTCGACTTTATCGTGATAAACCGAGTTGGCGTTGCGAATGCGCGTAAGCATATCTGCAATCGGATCGGTCATTACCATGTGTTAGAACCCCCTTCCTATATGTTGCTGCTACTACCAGCTTGCCTTGGTTACTCCAGGAATGGCGCCTTTGTAGCTCAGTTCCCGGAAACAAATCCGGCACATTTCAAATTTACGCATATATCCGTGCGGACGTCCGCAAATTTTGCAGCGGTTATACTTACGCACCTTAAATTTAGGCTCGTTTTTCCATTTCTCAATCAAAGCCTTTTTGGCCACCGAATTCCCTCCTTCTGTTTAAACTGTCCCATCTAGAGACGGGCGTTAATGGACAGATTCAATTATGCGCTAAATGGCATACCCATTAGTTTCAGTAACTCTCTTGCTTCTTCGTCAGTCTTGGCGGTGGTAACAATGATGATATCCATACCGCGGATTTTGTCCACTTTATCGTAGTCAATTTCCGGGAAGATCAATTGCTCTTTAACACCAAGCGTATAGTTGCCGCGTCCGTCGAATGCTTTCGGGTTAATACCGCGGAAGTCACGTACCCGGGGCAATGCGATGTTGAACAGTTTATCAAGGAATTGATACATCCGTTCACCGCGCATGGTAACTTTGGCACCAATCGGCATACCTTCACGAATTTTGAAAGCAGCGATGGATTTTTTTGCTCTGGTTATAACCGGTTTTTGACCGGCGATTAAAGTCATATCATTTACAGCCGCATCGAGAACTTTGGGGTTGCCTACTGCTTCGCCAACACCCATGTTGATAACCACTTTCTCGACTTTGGGAATTTCCATGACGTTTTTGTATCCAAATTTCTGCATCATAGCTTGTGCTACTTCATTTGCATATTTTTCTTTAAGTCTTGTTGTAGCCATGAGTTAACCTCCTTTCAGGAAAGAATGGTTTTACTTATCTTTATCAATAACTTCGCCGCATTTTTTGCAGGCACGGACAAACGAGCCACTGGCCTGCTGCGATTTTTTAATGCGGGTAGGTTTGTCGCATGCCGGGCAAACAAGCATAACTTTGGCCGAAGCAATAGGAGCTTCTTTCACAATAATGCCGCCCTGGGGAGCTTTTTGGCTCGGCTTAGTGTGGCGTTTTACTTTGTTTACGCCTTCAATCACAACTTTGCCCTTTTTCGGCAGAGCTTCAACTATTTTGCCTTCTTTGCCTTTGTCTTTACCAGACAGCACGACGACTTTGTCGCCTTTTTTAACGTGCAGCTTTTGAGCTTCTGACACTTAAGGACACCTCCTTAATCTAGATAACTTCCGGTGCCAGTGAGATAATTTTCATGAATTCTTTGTCCCTGAGCTCGCGGGCTACTGGTCCAAATATCCGTGTACCTCTCGGGCTTTTGTCTTCTTTAATAACAACTGCGGCATTTTCGTCAAACCGGATATAGGAGCCGTCCGGACGGCGTAATCCTTTTTTGGAGCGAACGACAACGGCTTTAACTACATCGCCTTTCTTGACAACGCCACCGGGTGTAGCGTCTTTAACGGATGCAACGATAACATCGCCAATGTTGGCATAGCGGCGATATGAGCCACCCAGTACGCGGATGCACATAATTTGTTTGGCGCCGGTATTATCAGCAACATTCATGATGGTCTGCTGTTGAATCATAGTGCTTATCCTCCTTCCTCATGAGGCTCGATGCGCGTGGCAGCCGAGCATTAGAAGCTAGCTTGCTTGGTTTAAACTAAATACTACTTTGCTCTTTCGAGAACTTCCACTACGCGCCAGCGTTTTTCTTTGGAAAGCGGGCGGGTTTCCATAATTTTAACGGTATCGCCGATATGGCTTTCGTTATTCTCATCATGAGCTTTAAACTTCACGGTTTGTTTAATCGATTTATGGTACAGTGGGTGCCGTACTAAACGTTCCACGGCCACTACAACTGTTTTTTCCATTTTGTCGCTTACGACTTTGCCAATCCGGACCTTGCGTTCGTTTCTTTCAACGGTCACTAGTCATTGCCTCCCTTCACTCATTAACATTGCGCCCCCAAAATTACTGGGCCTTAAGTTCACGTTGACGCTGAACGGTTTTGATACGGGCAATTGTTTTCTTGACGGCAGGAATCCGCATTGGGTTATCCAATTGGCCGGTTGCGTGTTGGAACCGCAGGTTGAACAATTCTTCTTTTAACTTGTTCAGGTTTTGGTCAAGTTCGGCTGCACTCATATCGCGGATATCATTAGCCTTCATTTATTTCACCACCCAGTTTAGCATTGACGCCCGGTGCGTCCATATCCAAATGAGCGGTATCCTCCCGCTTAACGAATTTGGTTTTGATCGGCAGTTTGTGAGCTGCCAGACGCATAGCTTCACGGGCTACTTCTTCAGCCACACCGTCCATTTCAAACATAACACGACCTGGCTTAACAACAGCTACCCAATATTCAGGTGAACCTTTACCGCTACCCATGCGAGTCTCGGCCGGCTTAGCAGTAATCGGCTTGTCCGGGAATATCTTGATCCAAACTTTACCACCCCGTTTAATGTAACGGGTCATAGCAATACGGGCTGCTTCGATTTGACGGTTGGTAATCCAAGCCGGCTCGAGAGCAACAAGTCCGAATTCGCCATGGGATACGGTATTGCCTTTAGTGGCTTTACCGGTCATACGTCCGCGGAATTGTTTGCGATGCTTTACTCTTTTTGGGATAAGCATTATTTTTCGCCCCCTTCAACGGCAGCGGCGACAACAGTTTTTTTGGCTTCAGGCAGAATTTCGCCTTTGTAAATCCAAACTTTTACGCCAATACGGCCATAGGTGGTGTGTGCTTCTGCTGTGCCATAATCAATATCGGCACGCAGGGTGTGCAAAGGAATACTGCCTTCACGGTAGCTTTCGGTACGGGCAATTTCAGCGCCGCCCAAACGACCGCCAACCATTACTTTGATTCCTTTTGCGCCCATACGCATGGTACGGGTTACTGATTGCTTCATCGCCCGGCGGAAAGCAATACGCTTTTCGAGCTGAGCAGCAATGTTTTCAGCAACCAAGGTAGCATCCAGTTCGGCTTGCTTGATTTCGGCAATGTTTACGTCAATGTTTTTGCCGGTAAGCTCTTTGAGCCATCTCTTGATGTTCTCAATCCCACTGCCGCCACGTCCGATTACCATACCAGGCTTAGCAGTATGAATAGTAACTTTCACCCGGTTAGCCGCACGCTCAATAATGATTTGCGACACGTTGGAAGTGTAAAGTTTTTCTTTCAGCATATCACGGATTTTGATATCTTCATGCAGATTTTTAGCATAGTCTTTATCGGCATACCATCTTGCATCCCAAGTTTTGATAATGCCAAGGCGAAGACCATGCGGATTAACTTTTTGACCCACTAAATTTCCCTCCTTCGTCCTAGCTTATCTTTCTTTAACGGCCAATGTTACGTGGCTGGTACGCTTTAAAATCTTGAACGCCTGGCCGCGTGAACGCGGATGAATGCGTTTTAAGGTCGGGCCCTGATCAACAAACGCCTGTGAGATGTAAAGTGCATCAACGTTCAGGTCATAGTTGTGCTCAGCATTAGCGATAGCTGATTTCAGTACCTTTTCCAAAACTTCAGCTCCGACTTTCGGAGTATGCTTTAAAATTGCAAAAGCCTCGCCCACGTTCTTGCCGCGAATTAAGTCCATTACGATGCGGATTTTACGGGGAGCAATGCGAATGTGTCTGGCAATTGCTTTAGCTTCCATTAATTAACCCCCTTCCGGCTATTATCAGTTCCGGATTTTTGCTAAGAGTACTTATCTTACGCCGGTGGACCGTTCCGAGCCGCTGTGGCCTTTGTAAGTCCGGGTGGGCGCGAATTCGCCAAGCTTGTGACCAACCATGTCTTCAGTAACATATACCGGTACATGTTTGCGGCCGTCATGGACAGCGACGGTGTGACCAACAAAGGCTGGCAGAATGGTCGAGCTGCGTGACCAGGTTTTGATAACCTTTTTATCGTTATTGGCATTAAGTGCATCAATTTTCTTGAGCAGGCTTTCATGCACATAAGGTCCCTTTTTAATGGATCTTGACACCTAAATAGCCTCCTTTCGTGTGTTGGCATGTTCGCGAGTTCGTATATTCGCAAGTTCGCGGGTTTGCCCTGCGGTTTTCCCTGTAAACTTCGGCGTATCGAACCTCGAACTTCGAATTTATCGACTGCCGCGGCTAGCGCGTCTCTTAACGATTAACTTATCCGATGCGTTCTTCCTGCGGGTTTTAGCTCCCATAGCGCATTTGCCCCAAGGAGTAACCGGATGTTTGCGGCCAACCGGGGAACGGCCTTCACCACCACCATGCGGATGGTCAATCGGGTTCATGGAGACACCGCGGTTGGCAGGACGGATACCCAGCCAGCGCGAACGGCCGGCTTTACCGATAGTGATGTTTTCATGGTCAAGGTTGCCTACCTGGCCAATAGTAGCCCGGCAGTTAATATGAACTTTTCTCAGCTCGCCTGACGGCAGTCTGAGAAGTGCATGGCTGCCCTCTTTAGCCATAAGCTGAGCCGAAGCACCGGCTGAACGAACCATTTGGCCGCCTTTGCCAATCTTCATCTCAATATTATGGATTTGCGTACCTACCGGAATATTCTTAAGCGGCAATGCATTGCCCACTTTGATATCAGATTCCGGGCCGCTCATAATGGTATCGCCTACTTTAAGGCCGTTAGGAGCAAGAATATAACGCTTTTCGCCGTCAGCATAATACAGTAGTGCAATCCGTGCCGAACGGTTGGGATCATATTCAATAGTAGCAACTTTTGCCGGAATACCGTCTTTGTTGCGCTTAAAGTCAATGATACGATACAGACGCTTGTGGCCGCCGCCTTGATGCCGGACAGTCAAACGACCTTGCTGGTTGCGACCGGCGTGTTTTTGCAGGCGCTCGGTCAGGGAACGCTCGGGACGATCTGCGGTAATGTCCGAAAAATCGGCTACCGTCATAAATCTTCTGCCAGGAGCGTATGGTTTAAAACTTTTAACTGGCATGTGTGCCCCTCCTTTTTAGGAAATTCTGGTTATACACCTTCAAAGAATTCAATACGCTCGCCGGGAGCCAGTTTTACAATGGCTTTTTTGAAGTCCGAACGTTTGCCAAGATTCTTGCCCATCCGCTTGGTTTTACCCATTACGCGGATTGTGTTAACATCAAGAACTTTTACTTTGAAGATTTGTTCAACAGCTTGGCGAATTTCAATTTTGTTGGCGGTAAGCGGCACAACAAAAGTGTATTTGTTTTCAGCCATCAATGCTGTGGTTTTTTCAGTAATGTATGGTCTAAGAAGTACGTCGCGTGGATTTGCCATTATGCCAGCACCTCCTCAATCTTGGCGACTGCCTCTTTGGTTACCAGCACTTTATCATGATGCAGCAAATCGTATACATTAAGTCCAATAGTTCCAATGGCTTTTACACCAGGAAGGTTACGGGACGATTTTGCAACAATCTCGTCATTGTCTGCGGTGATGATGAGGGCTTTGGCTTCTTGTGCTTCAAAATTACCAAGGAATTTTATTACGTCTTTGGTTTTTGGAGCTTCAAAATTAATGGTTTCAACAACCACCAGGCCACCAGCATTCACTTTCGCAGTCAGTGCTGATTTAATCGCCAAACGGCGGACTTTTCTCGGCATGCTGAATTTGTAGCTGCGCGGATGCGGTCCAAATACAGTGCCGCCACCCACCCACAATGGGGAACGGATGGTGCCAGCCCGTGCCCGGCCGGTACCTTTTTGTTTCCAGGGTTTTCTGCCGCCACCGCGTACCATTGCTCTGGTCTTAGTCGCGTGAGTGCCTTGACGCTGGCTTGCCAGTTGCATAACAACAGCCTGATGAACCACGGCTTCGTTTATTTCTACGCCAAATACGTTATCATTGAGTTCCATTTCACCGGTTTGTGCACCGGTCATATCATATATTGCCACTTTCGGCATATAGCACATCCTCCTTTCGATGCTATGAGCCCACGCTTTGCGGTTTGCCGCAAAGTCGCAAGCTGCGATTACTTAACGGGTTTTACTGTATTTCTAACAACGACGAAACTGCCTTTAGGTCCGGGAACCGCGCCTTTAACCAGCAGAAGGTTACGGGGCACATCCACACGAACAACTTGCAGACGCTGAACGGTTACTTTTTGTCCGCCCATGTGTCCGGGAAGTTTCTTGCCTTTGAATACTTTACCGCCGCCACCGCTCATTCTGGAACCGATGGTACCAGGCTCACGATGGGATTTGGAACCGTGACCCATAGGTCCACGAGCAAAGTTATGCCGCTTAATGCCGCCGGCAAAGCCTTTTCCTTTAGCAGTACCGGTCACATCAATGAGTTCTCCTTCGCTGAATACATCAGCGCTCAGAACTTGACCTACTGTATATTCAGAAGCTCCAGGCAGGCGCAGCTCACGAATGAATTTTACCGGTTTGACGTTGGCCTTTGCAAAGTGACCCTTCATCGGCTTGTTGACATGTTTGTCTTTGACAGCGCCAAACCCAAGCTGCACTGCATTGTAGCCATCATTTTCAACTGTCTTGTTTTGTACTACGACGTTAGGACCGGCTTCAATAACAGTAACCGGAATAACTCTACCCTCAGCCGTAAAGATTTGGGTCATACCCAGTTTTTTTCCTAAAATTCCTTTAGCCATTTATCGCACCTCCTCCTACAGCTTGATTTCGATGTCCACACCAGCCGGCAAGTCGAGACGCATTAAGGCATCTACCGTCTTGGGGGTCGGCTCAAGGATGTCAATAAGACGCTTGTGTGTCCGCATTTCAAATTGTTCGCGGGAGTCTTTGTTGACATGGGGTGAACGCAAAATAGTGAAAATGTTTTTCTCCGTAGGAAGCGGAATAGGGCCGGAAACCATAGCGCCAGTACGTTTTGCGGTTTCAACAATCTTGGCCGCACTTTGATCAAGCGCCTTGTGGTCATACGCCTTGAGGCGGATTCTGATTTTTTGCTGTTTAGCCATTTATTTATTCCTCCTTATCGCCCAGTTTCTCTGAACGGACATTCTCGGTGGAAATTTCCCCGCGCGTGCGGGCCACCTTCCACGTCATCGCCGGTCCAATATCCTGGCAAAAGGCGGCCACGCCGCCCTTGCCGGATACTATGTTAAACTTTTTTATTACTCGGTAACAGCGGTTACAACGCCGGCGCCAACAGTACGGCCGCCTTCGCGAATAGCGAAACGCAGACCTTCTTCGATAGCGATCGGGGTGATGAGCTCGATGCTCATTTGAATGTTGTCGCCAGGCATTACCATTTCTACGCCTTCCGGCAGATTTACAACACCGGTTACGTCAGTTGTTCTGAAGTAGAACTGCGGACGATAGTTGGTGAAGAACGGGGTATGGCGGCCGCCTTCTTCTTTGGACAATACATATACTTCGCCTTTGAATTTGGTGTGAGGTTTAATGGAACCAGGCTTGGCAAGTACTTGGCCGCGCTCGATTTCTTTACGCTCTACACCACGCAAGAGCGCGCCGATGTTGTCACCGGCTACTGCCGAATCCAGAAGTTTCCGGAACATTTCTACGCCGGTTACTACTGTGGATTTCGGTTTTTCGGTCATACCAACGATTTCGATGGTATCACTTACTTTTACCACACCGCGTTCTACACGGCCGGTGGCTACTGTACCACGACCGGTGATTGTGAACACGTCTTCTACAGGCATCAGGAAAGGCTTGTCGGTAGCACGTTCCGGGGTCGGAATGTATTCATCCACTTTTGCCATAAGCTCGTGGATTTTGCCGCACCATTCGCATTCGGCTTTAGCGCAGCCGCAGTTAAGAACTTTAACGGCAGAACCGCTTACTACAGGAATGTCGTCACCAGGGAATTCGTAGCTGGAGAGAAGTTCGCGAACTTCCATTTCTACCAGCTCCATCAGTTCTGCGTCATCAACCAGGTCGGCTTTGTTTAAGAATACAACCATGGCAGGTACGCCTACCTGGCGGGACAGCAGGATGTGTTCACGGGTTTGCGGCATTGGGCCGTCGGCGGCCGATACAACCAGGATAGCACCGTCCATTTGCGCTGCGCCGGTGATCATGTTTTTTACATAGTCGGCGTGGCCCGGGCAGTCAACGTGAGCGTAGTGGCGGTTTACGGTTTCATATTCAACGTGTGAGGTGTTGATGGTAATACCGCGTTCTCTTTCTTCCGGGGCTTTGTCGATTTGGTCATAGGCCATGAATTCTGCGCCGCCTTGTTTTGCCAGGGTCATGGTAATTGCGGCAGTCAGCGAGGTTTTGCCATGGTCAACGTGACCGATGGTGCCAATGTTAACGTGGGGTTTGTTTCTTTCAAACTTTTTCTTAGCCATTGAGTGTTACCTCCTAAGTTTATTACTAATTAAATGTTAGGTGAGCCTGCAAACAGGTTAACCTTTATTTTTCGCTGAAATAACTTCAGCAATATTTTTGGGTACTTCTTCGTAATGGTCAAATTCCATGGAGTAGTTGCCGCGTCCCTGCGTCTTGGAGCGCAGGTCGGTTGCATAACCAAACATCTCGGAAAGCGGTACAAAAGCTTTAATGGATTGAGCGCCTGAGCGGGCTTCCATGCCTTCGATCCGGCCACGACGGGAGTTTAAGTCGCCGATAACATCACCCATGTAATCTTCCGGCACAATAACTTCCACTTTCATGTATGGCTCCAGGATAACCGGACCCGCTTTGGTTGCACCGGCTTTAAAGCCCATCGAACCTGCAATTTTGAAAGCCATTTCCGAGGAGTCAACATCATGGTAGGAACCGTCAACAACGGTTACCTTAATATCGACCATCGGATATCCGGCCGATACGCCGGTTTCCATAGCTTCCTTAATACCGGCTTCAATTGGGTTGATGTATTCTTTAGGAATAGCACCACCGACAACTTTGTTTTCAAAGATAAATCCTTGGCCGGGCTCAAGCGGTTGAATTTCCAGCCAGCAATGGCCATATTGACCACGGCCGCCGGACTGACGGACAAACTTGCCTTCTGCTTTAACGGCTTTACGGATGGTCTCACGGTAAGCAACCTGAGGTTTGCCGACGTTGCAACCCACTTTAAATTCCCTGAGCATCCGGTCAACAATAATGTCAAGATGAAGTTCACCCATACCGGAAATAATGGTCTGTCCAGTCTCCTGGTCAGTATGCATTTTGAAGGTAGGATCTTCTTCAGCCAGACGATTAAGGGCCACACCCATTTTTTCCTGGTCAGCTTTGGTTTTCGGTTCAACAGCTATCGAGATAACCGGGTCAGGGAAAACCATAGATTCCAGAATAATAATGTTTTTATCGTCACAGAGCGTATCACCGGTGGTGGTGTCTTTAAGCCCTACGGCAGCAGCAATGTCGCCGGTATAAACGATTTCAATCTCTTCCCGGTGATTAGCGTGCATCTGGAGAATACGGCCAATGCGCTCACGTTTGCCCTTTGTGGAGTTATACACATAAGAACCGGAGGCCAACTGACCGGAATACACTCTGAAGAATGCCAGCTTACCAACATAGGGGTCAGCCATAATTTTAAATGCCAGAGCCGAGAACGGCAGGCTATCGTCAGCTGCACGTTCATCAGTTTCACCGGTTTCAGGATTAACGCCCTGAATGGCCGGGATATCAGTCGGTGCCGGCATATAGGCGACAACAGCATCCAAGAGCGGCTGTACACCTTTGTTTTTGTAAGATGAACCACAAATTACAGGTGTCATTTTACAAGCAATGGTGGCACGACGAATCGCTGCCTTGATTTCCTCGAGGGTCAGTTCTTCTCCTTCGAGGTATTTCATCATCAGCTCATCATCGCTCTCAGCAACCGCGTCCAAGAGATTTTGCCGATAAAGTTCGACATTTTCAACCATATCTTCAGGGATTACGGCAGCTTCGCTTACCTTGCCCAGATCATCGGTGTAAATAACAGCTCTCATTTCAACAAGGTCCACAAAGCCTTTGAAGGTATCTTCAAAGCCTATTGGCAGTTGAATCGGCACCGCATTAGCACCAAGACGGCTTTTCATCATATCAACAACCCGGTAGAAATCCGCGCCGGTGATATCCATTTTATTTACATACGCCATACGGGGAACCCCGTATTTGTCAGCCTGGCGCCAGACAGTTTCTGATTGCGGCTCTACGCCGCCTTTGGCACAGAAAACTGCAACCGAACCGTCAAGCACTCTCAACGAACGTTCTACTTCAACTGTAAAGTCCACGTGTCCTGGTGTGTCAATGATGTTAATACGATGCCCATCCCATTGGGCTGTAGTGGCCGCCGAGGTAATGGTGATACCTCGCTCTTGCTCCTGCACCATCCAGTCCATAGTCGCAGCGCCATCATGCACTTCGCCAATCTTGTGTACTTTGCCGGTATAAAACAGTATGCGTTCGGTGGTAGTGGTCTTGCCAGCGTCGATGTGCGCCATGATACCGATGTTCCGCGTCTTTTCAAGAGGAAACTTTCGGGCCACTATCTTCACTCCTTAGTATTGTGCGTCCGGGCGGTTACCCATTCGATTTAAGAACGGGTTGCTTACGCAACCCTTTAATCGGATGGAATTTATACCCGAACCTCGATTATTACCAGCGGTAATGTGCAAAAGCCTTATTGGCTTCAGCCATTTTATGGGTATCTTCACGTTTCTTAACAGATGCGCCAGCATTGTTTGCGGCATCCATCAATTCCGAAGCCAGACGCTCATGCATGGTTTTTTCACCACGTTTGCGCGAATAGCCAACCAGCCAGCGAATACCCAGTGACAGTTTGCGATCAGGCCGCACTTCAACAGGCACCTGATAGTTAGCGCCACCAACACGACGGGCACGAACTTCAAGAACCGGCATTACGTTTTTAAGCGCAACTTCAAATACTTCCATCGGGTCTTTGCCGGTTTTAGCGCGAATGGTTTCAAACGCGTCATATACAATGTTCTCGGCAACGCCTTTCTTGCCGTCCAACATAATTTTATTGATAAATCTGGTGACAAGCTTGGAGTTATATACCGGATCCGGCAATACATCCCGCTTGGGAACAGCACCTTTTCTTGGCATCAGTATCCCTCCTTCTTCCAAAACTCTGCAGGTCTCTTAACAACTATTTCTTGGCAGCGGTTGCTCTTTTGGCTCCGTATTTAGAACGGCCCTGGTTGCGTTTGGCAACACCAGCGGTGTCAAGAGCACCACGGACAATGTGATAACGTACGCCTGGCAAATCTTTTACCCTGCCGCCACGGATCAACACAACCGAGTGTTCCTGCAGATTGTGACCGATACCCTGGATGTAGGCAGTTACTTCGATGCCGTTAGTTAAGCGTACACGGGCAACTTTGCGGAGTGCAGAGTTAGGTTTTTTCGGAGTAGTTGTATATACTCTCGTGCATACGCCACGTTTTTGCGGACATTCTTTCAATGCAGGAGCGGTGGATTTTTGCACCAGTTGCTCCCGGCTTTTGCGCACTAACTGACTAATTGTTGGCATGTTATTTAGCGCACCTCCTTCCCCAATCTCGTTATTTATTATTAAAAATTTCGCCAGCCGGCATGCAGTTGGCAAAATTATTAACGACCTGTCCCACTGACCGGCTATTTTAAAAGGGCTACAGCCGCAGCGCCCACTTCAATGCCGCAAGCTTTACCAAGCTCAGTCATGGTCATTTTTTCGTTAACCTCAATTCCTTTTTGGTCGCATAATTGCGCAAGCGGCGCAACCACCCGCCGGTCGGCATCATCAGCAAGGTATACCTTAGCGGCCAGACCCTTTTCCACAGCCCGCACTGCTTGTTTAGCACCAATGGCTTTCCTGGCAGTCTTTAACCCTTCAAGTTCCTCACTGCTCACAATTCCAACTCCTTTGGAAAAATAAGTGATGTTTTTCAAGGCACTCTAATATATTACCATTTCATATATCAAATGTCAATAAACTATTAGATTTTCTGCAGTGATTTAAATCCACTAAACCGGGTGTATCGCCGGCACTATTTACCACTGGTTATTAATGCCCATAAACACTGGGTTTATGCACCTTTTTTCAACAAAACCGGGGACGGTTTTGTTCCGTCCCCGGTTGTTAGTGTTACATGATATTTTATCTATTCAGTAACCAGCTCTACCGGCGTCTTTCTGAGATGAACATTGCGGTAACGGCTCATACCGGTGCCGGCAGGAACAAGCTTACCGATAATGACGTTCTCTTTCAAGCCTAAGAGCGGATCAACCTTGCCTTTGATGGCAGCTTCAGTAAGTACACGGGTGGTCTCCTGGAAGGATGCGGCCGACAGGAAGGAATCTGTCGCCAGTGATGCCTTAGTGATACCCAGCAGAATAGGTCTGGCAATGGCCGGGTCCCCACCTGCCTCAATGGCATTCGCATTCTCTTCCTCGAAGGTGTTAAGGTCAATGTACTCACCTGGCAGAAGTTCGGTATCACCGGCTTCTTCCACTTTAACCTTGTGCAGCATCTGGCGAACCATGACCTCAATGTGTTTGTCGTTAATTTCAACACCCTGAGATTTGTATACTTTCTGTACTTCATATACCAAATAGCGTTGCGTGGCTTTAAGGCCGCTAACCCGGAGAATATCATGCGGATTAACTGCACCTTCTGTCAGACGGTCGCCGGCTTCAACCTCCTGGCCGTCGCTGACAATAAGTCTTGCACCATAAGGTATCTGATATACGCGTTCTTCGCCAAGCGAAGCGTCTGCCGGATAAACGGTAACCTTGCGCATACCTTTGATTTCTTTCACTTCCACCCGGCCGGCCACTTCGGTAATGATGGCCTGGCGTTTCGGCTTGCGGGCTTCAAACAACTCTTCTACCCTCGGCAAACCTTGGGTAATATCATCACCGGCAACACCGCCGGTATGGAAGGTTCTCATGGTAAGCTGGGTACCAGGCTCACCAATGGACTGGGCGGCAATAATACCGACAGCCTCACCGACATCCACCATATGACTTGTGCCCAGGTTGCGGCCATAGCAGTTAATGCATACGCCATAACGTGAACGGCAGGTAAGCACGGAACGAATAGCGACTTTTTCCCGCACTTTAACGACCTTGTCGGCCAGGCTTTCGGTAATCAGGTCATTGATTCTGACAATAACCTCACCGGTGGCCGGATCAAGAATGTCTTCTGCCGACATTCTGCCGACAATGCGGTCTTTCAGTGATTCAATAATGCCTGAGCCTTCTTTGATGGCTTCCACTTCGATGCCTCTGACATTATTGTTCCGCACCTTAACTTCTTTGACCGAGCTGGCCAGAACGGCTTCTATGTGCTCTTCCGTGAAGGGGGTGTCTGCCGGAACCAGTTCCACACCTTCACTGGTTTTAATAGCTTCGGTTGTGTTTTTACCCAGCATCTCCCGGATCATGGCCTCTTTAAGAGCTTCCCGGACTTTTTCTTCCGGTGCACCAAGCATAATGGTCTCAGCACCGGCTGCCCAGGCGACATCGGCTTCTGTTTCCTCAGTCTCGCCCTGAATCATGATTTCCGGAACGCCATGTTCACCAATTAAGCGCAGATTATTCTCATCAAGTACGGTTCCCTGCGGCAATAACACATCGGCCGTTTTGGGATCCAATACTTCCTGAGCCAATACCCGGCCACACAGACTGTCTTTAAGCATATCGATAGCACCGGCACTGGATTTGGCGAGACTCGCCCGTTCCCGTACCAGGTTTATGCCGACAACATCGCAGTCCTCTTCCCTGACAATGACATCCTGAGCCACGTCGACAAGCCGGCGGGTAAGGTAACCTGAGTCAGCCGTCCGGAGAGCAGTATCGGCCAAGCCTTTACGCGCACCATGGGTAGAGATAAAGTACTCCAATACGGTCAGACCTTCACGGAAGTTTGCCTTGATCGGCAAGTCAATGATCCGGCCGGAAGGATCGGCCATAAGGCCCCGCATACCGGCTAACTGACGAATCTGCTGGATATTACCGCGCGCACCGGAGTTGGCCATCATGTAAACCGGGTTAAACCGGTCAAGGGTATTCATCAGCGCGGCAGTAACATCATCGGTAGCTTTGGTCCATAGATCGATAGTCTTCTTATACCGTTCATCATCGGTAATCAGGCCGCGGCGGTACTGTTTATCAATGGTATTGACTTTCTCTTCAGCAGCCGCTAATATCTCTTTCTTTTCAGGCGGTATTTTAATATCTGAGATAGCAATTGTTATGCCGGCACGACAGGCAAAGGAGAAACCAAGACGCTTAACAGCATCCAGTACCACGGCTGTTTTGGCGTTGCCAAAAATGTTATAGGAATCTGCAACAAGTTTGCCAAGCTGCTTTTTATCCATGAGCTTGCCCAGATGCCAACCGTCTTCTTTTTCCTCATAATGTCTAAGCTCATGCGGCAATACTTCGTTGAAGATTACCCGGCCTAACGTAGTGTGCACCAAACCATAGCCCTCTAAGCGCATTTTGAGTTTTTCATGTAAACCCAATGCCTTATGCTGGTAGGCAAGCAGTGCTTCATTCATATGGGAGAAGGATTTCAGCTTTCCATCTTCAGGCTCTCTTTCAATGGTCAGATAGTAGGCACCTAATACCATATCCTGGGTAGGTGTGGCTACCGGTCTGCCGTCTTTGGTAGACAAAATATTATGAGCCGAAAGCATCAGCATACGGGCTTCCGCCTGTGCTTCTGCCGAAAGCGGTACGTGTACCGCCATCTGGTCACCGTCAAAGTCGGCGTTGTAAGCTGTACATACTAACGGGTGAATCTTGATTGCCCGCCCTTCTGACAGTACAGGTTCAAAAGCCTGAATACCAAGCCTGTGCAGGGTCGGGGCGCGGTTTAAGAGCACCGGATGCTCTTTGATAACTTCCTCCAGTACGTCCCAAACCTCCGGGCGTACTCTTTCCACCATGCGTTTCGCGCTTTTAATATTATGCGCGTGACCGGCATTAACCAGCTTTTTCATTACAAACGGCTTGAATAATTCCAATGCCATTTCTTTGGGCAGACCACATTGGTGCAGTTTAAGTTCAGGACCGACAACGATAACCGAACGGCCTGAATAGTCAACCCGCTTACCTAACAGGTTCTGACGGAAACGGCCCTGTTTGCCTTTAAGCATATCACTTAAGGATTTTAACGGGCGATTGCCGGGGCCGGTAACCGGCCGGCCGCGTCTGCCATTGTCAATAAGTGCGTCAACCGCTTCCTGGAGCATCCGCTTTTCATTGCGGACAATGATATCCGGAGCCCCTAAGTCTAACAGACGCTTCAGCCGGTTGTTACGGTTAATTACCCGGCGGTACAGGTCATTTAGGTCTGAGGTGGCAAACCGGCCGCCATCCAGCTGAACCATCGGTCTTAATTCAGGCGGAATAACCGGCACAACATCCATAATCATCCAGGTCGGATTATTCCCCGACTTGCGGAAAGCCTCAACCACTTCTAAGCGTCTAATGGCCCGGATTTTGCGTTGTCCGCTGACCTCTTTCAGTTCTTGCCGGAGTTCACGACTCATTTTTTCCAAGTCGAGTTCTTCCAGCAATTTCTTGATGGCTTCAGCACCCATCCCGACTTTAAAAGCATTGCCGTATTTGTCCCGGTGTTCGCGGTATTCATTTTCGTTGAGCAATTGTTTCTTCATGAGCGGCGTATCGCCAGGCTCAATCACGATATAGGAAGCAAAGTATAAAACCTTTTCTAACGAACGCGGGGAGATATCAAGGATCAGTCCCATGCGACTGGGTATACCTTTGAAGTACCAGATATGTGAAACAGGGGCGGCTAATTCGATATGCCCCATCCGGTCACGCCGAACCTTGGAACGGGTTACTTCAACACCGCAGCGATCGCAGATAATGCCTTTATAGCGAATCCGCTTATATTTACCGCAATGACATTCCCAGTCCCGGGTAGGTCCAAAGATTTTTTCGCAAAACAAACCTTCCCGTTCAGGCTTCAAGGTACGATAATTAATGGTTTCCGGTTTTTTTACTTCGCCATGTGACCATTTGCGGATTTGTTCCGGTGATGCCAGACCAATACGCATCGAATCAAAGTTATTTACGTCCAACAAGGGGTTATCGCTCCCTTCTACCTAGTCCAAATCCTCGTCTATGATGTCGTCAATATAGTCATGCGGATCAGACTTCTTAGCATTTTCCCTGAACTTTTTCGAGTCATTCTTTTTAGAATTGAAATCAAATTCTTCGTCATCTGCCTGCCGGCCAATGTCTGTATCCATTTCAGCAACTTCAGCAATAATGTCAAGTTCTTCTTCCAATGGATCAATATCGTCACCGGCCTCAAGCTCATCAACCACATCGGCCTCTAAATCCGCGTTCTTACGTTCAGCGGACGGCTGTGGCGCAGTATCTCCGCCGATATTCAATTCCAACTCTTTTGCCGTTTCGTTGATGTCTTCATCTGATTCGCGAATCATAATTTCCTGAGCATCTTCGGTGAGTACCTTGACGTCAAGACCAATGCTCTGAAGTTCCTTGATAAGTACCTTGAACGATTCAGGCACGCCCGGTTCCGGTACATTTTCGCCTTTGACAATTGCTTCATAGGTTTTAACACGGCCAACAACGTCGTCAGACTTGACGGTAAGCAGTTCCTGCAAGGTATAGGCGGCGCCATAAGCTTCCAGTGCCCAAACCTCCATCTCGCCAAAACGCTGCCCACCGAACTGGGCCTTGCCGCCAAGCGGCTGCTGGGTAACCAGCGAGTACGGGCCAGTAGAACGGGCGTGAATCTTATCGTCAACCAAGTGAGCTAATTTGAGCATATATACATAACCGACAGTAACGTGATTATCAAAAGGTTCGCCTGTTCTGCCGTCAAAAAGTTCCGTTTTGCCATCTTCAGAGAGTCCGGCAGCCTGCAGGGTTTTGATTACCTCAGTTTCTGTCGCACCGTCAAATACCGGAGTGGCCAAATGAATCCCGGCAATATCCGGTTTAGGCATGCCATGTTTCTCATGGTCGTAACCGACTTCTTTCAGACGGTCAATCAGGGTCGAATCACCCATTTTAACCTGCATGCCCATTGCGGCAGCCGCACGGCCTAAGTGTGTTTCCAGCACCTGACCAATATTCATCCGCGATGGTACACCCAGTGGATTTAACACAATCTGCACCGGTGTCCCGTCAGGCAGGAAGGGCATATCTTCTTTAGGCATAATCCGGGAAACTACCCCTTTGTTACCATGGCGTCCCGCCATTTTATCGCCTTCGGAAATTTTCCGTTTTTGGGCAATATAGCAGCGCACTAACTGGTTAACACCTGGCGGCAGTTCGTCGCCATTTTCCCGGGTAAAGACCTTTACGTCAACAATTTTACCGGCTTCGCCGTGGGGTACTCTAAGCGAGGTATCACGGACTTCACGCGCCTTTTCACCAAATATGGCTCTGAGGAGACGTTCTTCTGCCGTCAGCTCGGTTTCACCTTTGGGTGTTACTTTACCAACCAGAATATCGCCTGGGCGGACTTCCGCCCCCACCCGGATAATACCACGATCATCCAGGTCTCTGAGTACATCTTCAGCCACATTCGGGATATCGCGGGTAATTTCTTCCGGCCCCAGCTTGGTATCACGGGCGTCACATTCATACTCTTCGATGTGAATCGAAGTAAAGACATCTTCCTTCACCAGGTCCTGGCTTAACAGGATGGCATCCTCGTAGTTGTAGCCTTCCCATGGCATAAATGCCACCAGTACGTTATACCCCAGTGCCAGTTCGCCTTTATCTGTGGACGGACCGTCTGCCAGTACCTGGCCTTTAACAATTTGTTCGCCTTTGTAGACAATCGGTTTTTGATTAATGCAGGTTCCTTGGTTGGAACGCAGATATTTGAGCAATTTGTAGCTATCCAAACCGCCCTTTTCAGTACGGATATGGATATCGGTTGCCGTTACCTTTTCAACAACACCGGCGTTTTTGGCTAGGGCTACAACTCCCGAGTCACGGGCGGCTTTGTATTCCATGCCTGTGCCGACAATCGGCGCTTGCGTCCTTAAGAGCGGCACCGCCTGACGCTGCATGTTGGCACCCATCAGGGCCCGGTTGGCATCGTCATTTTCCAGGAAGGGAATCATCGCCGTAGCAATAGACACTACCTGTTTCGGTGAAACGTCCATGTAGTCGACTTTTTCTGCCGGAACTACTAAGGTTTCATGCCGGTAGCGGCAGGTAACACGCGGCTCTTTGAATCTGCCGTCTTTATCCAGCGGCTCATTCGCCTGAGCAACAATCATTTCATCTTCTTCATCTGCGGTTAAATAGAGTACTTCGTCTGTTACCTGGCGTTCAGCCTTATTCACTTTCCGGTATGGTGTTTCAATAAAGCCGAATTGATTAATCCGGGCAAAGGTAGACAGAGAACCGATCAGACCAATGTTTGGTCCTTCCGGGGTCTCAATCGGGCACATCCGGCCATAGTGCGAATGGTGAACGTCACGAACTTCAAAGCCGGCGCGTTCACGGCTGAGACCACCAGGTCCCAGGGCACTGAGACGGCGTTTATGAGTAAGTTCAGCCAGCGGATTGGTCTGATCCATAAATTGTGATAACTGGCTGGAACCAAAAAATTCTTTTATGGCTGCCACAACAGGTCTGATGTTAATTAGTGCCTGGGGCGTAATAACATCAATGTCCTGAATGGTCATACGCTCTTTAACCACCCGTTCCATCCGGGCCAAGCCGATACGGAACTGGTTCTGCAGCAGTTCACCAACTGAGCGCAGACGGCGATTGCCTAAATGGTCAATATCATCGGTTGTGCCATGACCTTCCATTAGATTAAGAAGATAGCTGATGGAAGCAATGATATCTTCTTTGGTAATGGTGCGATGGGAAAACGGCAATACTGAGTTGAGCAGCAGTTTTACGGGAGTTCCGTCTTTTTGCTTAATCCAGGCAACATGCAGACCCGGGCCGTCAAATATTTTTGCAGCCCCAATACGGTCAAGTACGTCCTCTTCCAGGACGGTGCCTTCTTCTACTACAATTTCGCCTGTTTCTTTGTCTACGAGCGGCTGACCCAGGACTTTGCCTAGCAGACGACGGCGCCATCCCAGCTTTTTGCCGAGTTTGTAGCGTCCGACAGTAGCCAGATCATAGCGTTTGGAATCAAAAAATAAGGTTTCCAACAGTTGAGCAGCATTTTCCACTGTTGGCGGTTCGCCTGGGCGCAGGCGCTTATAAATTTCAACAAGGGCTTCTTCCCGTGAGTCGCTGTTGTCCCGTTCCAGCGTAGCCCGGATGCGTACATCATCATGAAAAAGCTCCGATATTACGCCATTAGAAACAAAGCCCAGCGCACGAATAAGAACAGTTACCGGCAGCTTCCGGGTCCGGTCAACCCTAACGGACACAACATCATTGGCATCGGTTTCCAGTTCGAGCCACGCGCCGCGATTCGGGATAACGGTAGCATTGTACAGCTTTTTGCCGGTAGTATCGATGGTTTCGTTATAATACACACCCGGGGAACGAACCAACTGACTAACAATAACCCGCTCAGCACCGTTAATAATAAACGTACCGTTGTCGGTCATGAGCGGAAAGTCGCCCATAAATACTTCCTGCTCTTTTATTTCCTGAGTTTCCTTGTTGTACAGGCGGACGCTAACGCGAAGCGGAGCGGCATACGTAACATCCCGCTCTTTGCATTCTTCAACCTCATATTTAGGTTCGCCCAATGTAAAGTTTTCAAAAGACAGGACCAAGTTGCCGGTAAAGTCCTGGATAGGAGAAATATCATGAAATATTTCCTGCAAGCCTTCCTTAAGAAACCAGTTGTAGGAATTCTTCTGAATTTCGATAAGGTTGGGCATGTCCAGCACTTCATCAATTTTGGCATAACTATACCTGAACCTTTTGCCCACCGGAACAGGATTAAACATTAACCCCTTCACCCCTTAGCCATTTACACTGACATATCGCGTAAGCCTACTACATATCTTAGCAGCATTCCGCAAATACTAAGCCAGCAAATGAATGATTAAATATACACAAAACAAAGCAAGGCTCCATATCTTAATTAAAGACCTTGCTTCTTTTTTGATGAAAACGATTCATCCTCCATTATATTACTATATCCTGCCATTTCATAATTTATACAGTCCTCAGCTAAAATGTAAAGCAATGGAAACAAGAAAAATATAAACATGTACGGCGATATATAATGGTATCATATATTATTTGCTATGTCAAGAAATTTTACCCAGCTATGTATATTTCTGAGATAAAATAATTTTCTATAGCAAATAAAGCAAAAGCCGTTCTTGCCTTATCCTGTTTTTCGTTATAGTTTTGCTGTCAGGAAAATAAAAGGAGCACCGAAAAAGGTGCTCCTTTTGGTCAAGCGATCTTACTTAACTTCAACAGTTGCGCCAGCTTCAACAAGTTTAGCTTTGAGAGCTTCTGCATCGGCTTTGGAGATTTTTTCTTTGACAGCTTTAGGAGCACCGTCAACGAGCTCTTTAGCTTCTTTGAGGCCAAGACCGGTAACTTCGCGTACCACTTTGATAACGTTGATTTTTCCGGCACCAGCGTTGGTGAGGATTACATCAAATTCAGTTTGTTCTTCAGCAACAGCAGCAGCACCGCCAGCAGCAGGAGCAGCAGCTACAGCTACAGGAGCAGCAGCAGATACGCCGAATTTTTCTTCAAGGGCTTTTACCAGTTCGGACAGTTCGAGCACAGTCATTTGCTCAATGGCTTCCATAATTTGTTCTTTAGTCATTTTAAAATACCTCCATAAACTTTCATTTAAAATTTTTTCTAAGTTAATCGGGAAAACGGGTTATGCGGATTCCTTTTGCTGGCGTACAGCTTCAAGCGCATACACCAGATTGCGCATAGTACCGGAAAGTACGTTGACGAAACCGGCGATAGGAGCTTGGAAACCAGCCAGAACCTGCGCAATGAGAACTTCGCGCGGCGGCAGGCTCGACAGAGCCTTAACCCCGTTAGCGTCAATTACTTGACCTTCTACAATACCGGCTTTTACTTCCAGAGCCTGCAATTTGTTTTCTTTGACAAAGTCTGAAATAATTTTGGCCGGAGCTACAGGATCGGTATAGGAAATTGCGATAGCGGTCGGACCTTCAAGATACGGGTCAAGACCTTCAATGCCAGCTTCTTTAGCAGCAATGCGAGTCATGGTATTTTTAAATACGCGATACTCTACCCCTGCTTCACGCAGTTTGCGGCGAAGCTTGGTATCCTGAGCAACGGTTAAACCACGATAGTTCGTCAAAACGGCACCTTTGGTAGTGCTGAGTTTTTCTTTAATCTCAGCAACTGTCTGAATCTTTTCTTGAGTTACAGCCATTTATATTACACCTCCTTAATCAAGTATCCTAAATTAAAAACGGCCTCCGGATGTAAACACCGGAGGCCGCGTTATAACGTAATTTACGGTTACACGCTGCAAATCCCCGGCCTCGGCAGGCAAGCTTTACGCTTGTTCGGCAATCATGCACCTGCTGTCTACAGCCTTACAACTACTCGCCAATGCCATTTACAGCCTTGTTGAGTAATAGTCTATAGTAATGTTATTCTTTTTTGCCGGGAGCTTTGAGCGGGTTAACCCTTACACCAGGACCCATTGTTGTGCTTAAGGAAATGTTCCGCATGTATTGGCCTTTGGCCGCAGCAGGCTTAACCTTAATCAATGTATCAATCAGGGTGTGGAAATTGGCAAGCAGTTTTTCGTTATCGAAAGATACTTTACCGATAGGAGCGTGGATATTACCGGCTTTATCGGTACGGTATTCAATCTTACCTGCTTTAATTTCGTTAAGAGCACGGACTACATCAAGAGTAACGGTGCCAACTTTGGGGTTAGGCATTAAGCCTTTAGGGCCAAGGATTTTACCAAGGCGGCCTACCAAACCCATCATGTCAGGCGTAGCTACTGCAACATCAAAATCAGTCCAGCCACCCTGGATTTTTTCCACCATATCTTCAGCGCCAACAAAATCTGCGCCGGCAGTTTCAGCTTCTTTAGCTTTTTCACCTTTGGCAAATACCAGCACCCGCTTGGTTTTACCGGTACCAAAAGGAAGCACAACAGCACCACGCACCTGTTGGTCGGCGTGTTTAGGATCAACACCAAGTTTAACAGCAACTTCTACAGTTTGGTCAAACTTAGCACTAGCAGTTTTTTTAACAAGTTCTACCGCTTCTTCCGGCTCGTACAGCTTATTGGCATCAACGAGCTTAGCGGCTTCAACATACTTCTTACCATGTTTCGGCATTTAGTTTTCCTCCTTTGTGGTAATAACGGAAGCACTTAGTCCTCCCACATTTATCCCATCATAAACTGGGCCAGAAGGTTCAGATGCTAGGCGCCCCGAGAACGTGAAGCGCCGCGTACTGATTGGGTACGCAAGCAAGCGCTCGCAGGGGCAACAACGCAGATGGGCCTTATGGTACTGTTTATTAGTCGACGATTTCGATGCCCATGCTGCGGGCAGTACCTTCGATCATCCGCATGGCAGCTTCAACGCTGGCAGCGTTAAGATCTTGCATTTTGGATTGAGCGATTTCCTGAACTTTATCGCGTTTAATTTTGGCAACCTTCTTTTTGTTAGGTTCGCCAGAAGCAGTTTCAATACCGGCAGCTTTTTTAAGAAGAATAGCAGCAGGCGGAGTTTTGGTGATAAAAGTAAAGGATCTATCTTCAAACACCGTAATTTCCACCGGAATAATGAGACCAGCTTGCTGAGCTGTTCTTTCATTAAACTCCTTAACGAATGCCATAATATTGACACCAGCCTGACCGAGCGCCGGACCTACGGGAGGAGCCGGGGTGGCCTTACCGGCAGGAACTTGCAGTTTTACAAGCTTGACAACCTTTTTAGCCATATATATTACACCTCCTTAATCTACTTTGACAACTTGCATAAAATCAAGCTCTACTGGTGTTTCACGTCCGAACATGTTGACAAGCACTTTGAGTTTGCCGCGTTCCGGATTGATCTCAACCACAGTGGCTGTCCAATTTTCAAAAGCCCCTGAAGTGATGCGCACCAATTGATTAAGCTCAATATCAATTTTCGGTTTAGTTTCTTCCATTCCCATGGACTTGAGAATATGTTTGACTTCACTTTCGCTCAGCGGAATAGGCTTGGTTCCTGACCCGACAAAACCTGTAACACCCGGCGTGTTGCGCACAACATACCAAGAGCGGTCAGTGACAATCATCTCTACCAGCACATACCCGGGGAAAACTTTTTTCTTGGCAATTTTCTTCTTGCCATCTTTTATTTCCACTTCATCTTCCATCGGCACAAGTACCCGGAAGACTTCGTTTTCCATTCCCATGGAGTGAACTTTCTTTTCCAGGTTGGTCTTTACCTTGTTTTCATAACCGGAATATGTATGGATAACATACCAATGTTTTTCGAGTTTTTCGGATTCCATAGCCTTAAGGGACGTATTAGGCCCCCCACCCCCTAGTCTACTTGATGATAGCCTTTAGAACCTGAGTGAAACCAGCGTCAACCACCCAAATTAGGACCGCAACAAAAGCAACCGTTACAAATACAATCCCTGTAAAGGAAATAAGTTCTGTTCTGCCCGGCCATGTTACCTTTTTAAGTTCAGCTTTTACTTCCCGAAAAAACTTCTTCCAGCGCGATGCATTCGTCTGGACAGCTGTTTCCTGAGCGGCCATTCTCTCACATCCTGTGCTTACATTTTGGCAGGGGCGGCAGGAATCGAACCCGCAACCAACGGTTTTGGAGACCGCTACTCTACCAATTGAGCTACACCCCTACGCATTGTGACAAACCTAATTATACTAGGCCTACTTGGTTTCTTTATGTGGAGTTTGCTTCTTGCAAAATTTGCAGTATTTGTTAAACTCCAATCTATCCGGGTCGTTTTTCTTGTTTTTATTGGTCTGATAATTGCGTTGTTTGCATTCTGTGCAGGCCAATGTTACCGCGTTGCGCATCCTGTACACCTCTCTTACCAGTAAATATAGCGCTATGAGTCTATTTTGACAAAACTTCTATTAATGTCACTAATACAATTTATCACAATTATATCAGTGTGTCAATAGTCCACACGTTCGGGTATGTCAATAAATAAGCAGGGGTTGTTCCCCCGCTTATTTATTATATCATAGAATCTTCCTTTTATGCAAATACATCAGCTAAAAGACCGTTTGCGCGCCTACTCGGTAACAGCGGTTACAACGCCGGCGCCAACAGTACGGCCGCCTTCGCGAATAGCGAAGCGCAGACCTTCTTCGATAGCGATCGGGGTGATGAGCTCGATGCTCATTTGAATGTTGTCGCCAGGCATTACCATTTCTACACCTTCCGGCAGATTTACAACACCGGTTACGTCAGTTGTTCTGAAGTAGAACTGCGGACGATAGTTGGTGAAGAACGGGGTATGGCGGCCGCCTTCTTCTTTGGACAATACGTATACTTCGCCTTTGAATTTGGTGTGAGGTTTAATGGAACCAGGCTTGGCAAGTACTTGGCCGCGCTCGATTTCTTTACGCTCTACACCACGCAAGAGCGCGCCGATGTTGTCACCGGCTACTGCCGAATCCAGAAGTTTCCGGAACATTTCTACGCCGGTTACTACTGTGGATTTCGGTTTATCGGTCATACCAACGATTTCGATGGTATCACTTACTTTTACCACACCGCGTTCTACACGGCCGGTGGCTACTGTACCACGACCGGTGATTGTGAACACGTCTTCTACAGGCATCAGGAAAGGCTTGTCGGTAGCGCGTTCCGGGGTCGGAATGTATTCGTCCACTTTTGCCATAAGCTCGTGGATTTTGCCGCACCATTCGCATTCGGCTTTAGCGCAGCCGCAGTTAAGAACTTTAACGGCAGAACCGCTTACTACAGGAATGTCGTCACCTGGGAATTCGTAGCTGGAGAGAAGTTCGCGAACTTCCATTTCTACCAGTTCCATCAGTTCTGCGTCATCAACCAGATCGGCTTTGTTTAAGAATACAACCATGGCAGGTACGCCTACCTGGCGGGACAGCAGGATGTGTTCACGGGTTTGCGGCATCGGGCCGTCGGCGGCCGATACAACCAGGATAGCACCGTCCATTTGCGCTGCGCCGGTGATCATGTTTTTTACATAGTCGGCGTGGCCCGGGCAGTCAACGTGAGCATAGTGGCGGTTTGCGGTTTCGTATTCCACGTGAGCGGTGTTGATAGTAATGCCGCGTTCTCTTTCTTCCGGAGCTTTGTCGATCTGGTCATACGCCATGAATTCTCCGCCGCCGTGTTTTGCCAGGGTCATGGTAATAGCGGCAGTCAGCGAGGTTTTGCCATGGTCAACGTGACCGATGGTGCCAATGTTAACGTGGGGTTTGTTTCTTTCAAACTTTTTCTTAGCCATTAAGTGTTACCTCCCTTAGTTATCGTTTTTTGCATTAATCATTTTTCTGGATATACCTGGAATAGACTATCTCTTCTTATATATTGGCATAAATCTTGTTGAGTATACGTGTTGCGCTGTCAGCAGTCTCTGCCTGACAAGCCATATGAAATCCAATAAAGATTTTATCTCAGCCTGCTGTCAACAATGCTCTGCCGCCGGCATTGGACTTGCGTTCTATAACAACACAGCCGAATAATCCTTATTGGATGCTATATAGGGTATTCTATCCGACCTATAAAAATCCTCCCGCATTTTGTACTAAAATAAAAAAACCTCGCAGCGGTTTGCTGCGGGTTTATTATTACCGGTATGGTGGCGGCGCAGGGATTTGAACCCCGGACACTTCGGGTATGAACCGAATGCTCTAGCCAGCTGAGCTACGCCGCCATATATAGAATTAATGGAGCTAGTGACCGGGATTGAACCGGTGACCTTATCCTTACCAAGGATACGCTCTACCGACTGAGCTACACCAGCATCATACACAAAACGACTTATTAGCGCCTATCTGCGTTGTTGCTCCTGTGCGCGCTCCCTCCGACGTACTTCCCAGTACGACTCCGGTCGCGTGCTCGTCGCGCCTACTACTAAGCCGTTTTGCGGCTGAGTGGCAGATAGTTGGCTTGTCGCAGATTTGGGGAACATGTTGTATTCTTTATAAAGCTTCGCTTTATAAAATCAAATTTGATTTTAATATAAGCGAAGCGATAATTCATGGTTGCGGGGACAGGACTTGAACCTGTGACCTTCGGGTTATGAGCCCGACGAGCTACCAACTGCTCCACCCCGCGATGTTATGGTGGAGGGAGGTGGATTCGAACCACCGAAGTCAAAGACGGCAGATTTACAGTCTGCTCCCTTTAGCCACTCGGGAATCCCTCCATATTGACTCACTGCTAAGGATGTTCCGCGCGTTCGCTTGAAACTAAGCGACTCACACGTGTTCTTCTTTCGCCTATCGGCTCGCAAGAACCCGGTTCAAGGCTTGTGGAGCTGGCGATAGGAATTGAACCCACAACCTGCTGATTACAAGTCAGCTGCTCTACCTATTGAGCTACGCCAGCAGCATTTTTTTGCCCCTAACTCAGTGACAGAACCTATTATATAATAACTGGCGACCTATGTCAACAGCTTTCACGCAGGTATTTTCAACCTATAACCGTAAATCAGCGCATGAAAAAATAATAATATGATACCCCGGCAATAACAAACCGGTAATAAGCGAAAGAAGCCAGTGTCGAGTTATTCAGGAAACGCAAAAACCAAACAATTGATATGTAAGCGGTAATGAACGCAACAAAAAAACCAATGGCAAACATGACAATATCATCCATGCTCAGCTTGTTCCATATCTTCAATAAGTCATACAGGCACGCCACCAGCATCAAGGGTACCGCAATAATAAAGGAAAATTCAGCAGCAGCTTTGCGGCTCATTCCCAAAAACAAACCACCGGCAATGGTTGAACCGGAACGGGAAAACCCCGGCCATAAAGATAAAAGCTGAAACAATCCGACCCAAAAGGCCTGTTTTATCGTCATTCTGTCAACATCGCAAGTCACCGGACGTTTTGCCGTCTTTTCAGCCACCAGCATCAGGACAGCCCCGGCGACCAAGCCAATAATTACTGTATAAGGAGAGAATAAATAACTCTTTATCGGGCTGTGCAGGAAAAAAGCCACTCCCATTACCGGTACAATGCCAGCCAGGACATGCAAAGCTGTCAGCCCGTTACCGTAAATGTTAATCCTCCTGGGCCTAAGCATGGCCAAAAACTTGTCCCGGTACAAAATGAATACCGATAAAATAGCACCTAATTGAATAAACACCTGAAAAACGCTGGCTTTTTCTCCCTCAAACCCCAGCAGCGACCCAACCAGAATCATATGCCCGGTAGAAGAGATGGGCAAAAACTCGGTTAAGCCTTCGACAATACCAATAATTATTGCAATCATATTTTCACTCATGTAATTACACCTCTTACTTATTTTTCATGTCCGCCCGCAGCATCCTGATGACGTCATGATCGGTAGGAAAAGCCAAATCCGGCACTGAATCGAGCGGAAAATAGTCTACCCGGTCTAAATCATCACCCGGACATAGCGCACCGCCGACGACTTTTGCCTCAAACCATACACCTACAGTGTGAACCGCCGGATTGTGAAAGTTGGATAAAACAGCATATACTTTTCCGGGATCAATAACCAAGCCGGTCTCCTCCAGGAACTCCCGTTTGGCAGCATCACGGATATCTTCATCATATTCAACATAGCCGCAGGGTATGCACCACAATCCGGGATAGCTGGCGGCAGCCGCCCGGCGCCCCAGCAAAATAGCATCATTTTGCCGCACAATAGCGGCTACGCCGACAATTGGATTTTCATACATCGTGGCAGCGCAATCGGTACATACCAGGCGCTGCCGCTCACCAACCGGACGGTAATGCAATTTGCCGCCGCATTTAGGACAAAAGGTATATCGTTGCTTTCTCATTATTGCCTCCTAAAAAAACACTGTTACTATTTTACCATATTTAATCCAAAACCTATACCCACTATGGAATAATAAAAAGCCGGGGCTTCAGTGTAGAAAAACACTTTGCTCCCGGACATCATCATGAATCACATGTAATTGTTTATTCTGATCCATAAAAGCAATAAAAACATTATGAATAGTATCCTGGTGCAGACGGCGGAACTCCTCAATCTGCTGCGCGGAAAGCCCCATTTTAGTCAGGGCGGCTTCCTGCAGTTTCCCCTCCAAAATTACCGGTACCAGGATGCTGTTAGAGCTGACGTTAAAATTGACCTGACTGGGTGTCAGCGGCATATGCTCCGCTTTTTTAAGTACACTTACCCTGCCATGCGGCTCCAAGACGGCAAGCTCGACAGTAGTTATATCAAATACGTCTCTTTCCCGCAAAAGCTGCAGTAATATCTCAACAGGCATATGTACTCTGCGTAAGTTTTTTTTAATAATCTGCCCGTTTTCCACCAACAGCAGAGGTTTAAAATTCAGTTTGTAGTTTACCGGACGTATTTTAATACTAAGCCAGCCAAAAAACAGTTGCAAACCACCAAGCGCCACAAGGGCGATAAGCGAACTGACAAGTTCTGTTTGATGGTCCACAATCAGCGAGCCGGCCACCGCACCAATGGTAAGCGATGTTATAAAGTCAAATGAGCTGAATTCGCCCAACTGCCGGCGTCCGGTTGCCAGCATCATAATAAACAAAACTCCCATACCTGCAAGTACCCGAAACAGGGTAATGCCCAAGGTTTCCATTGCAGCCCTCCATTGCACAGGTACAGCAAACTATGCAAAATTTAGGCTTAGTGTAACCAAAGGCAGCCGTTTTTAATCGCCGAAGCAAATACCAATAGACCGGCCTGCCCGTAAGAGTTCATTATCGGCAGTAATATTGTTGGCTTTGCCGGCAATATCATCAATCGGCCTGCGAATAATCCGGTCTTTTTGCAGTGCCACCGTATTGCCAAACGCGCCTTCCAGTACACATTCAGCAGCAGCCACACCATAACGGGTGGACAGTATCCGGTCAAAGGCAGTAGGCGTCCCGCCACGCTGCACATGCCCCAATACCGTGCAGCGAGATTCTACGCCTGTGAGCTGCTCAATCGCTCTGGCTAATTTTTCCCCAGCGCCGCCTAAACGGATTTTCTCATGGCTGCCTTCCACAATGCGGGATACCGAGACTTCACCGCCTTGCGGATACGCACCCTCAGCAATAACAATTAAGCTGAACTGGCGTCCATGTTGCTGACGTTCCTTAATTTTAGCAATAACCGAATCAATGCTAAAAGGTATCTCCGGCAGCAAAATACAATCCGCACCACCGGCCATACCGGCATGCAAAGCAATCCAGCCGGCATAACGCCCCATAACTTCCAGCACCATGACCCGGTGGTGGGATTCGGCCGTGGTATGCAAACGGTCCAGCGCTTCTGCGGCTACACCGACAGCAGTGTCAAAACCGAAGGTTCGTTCTGTTCCCGGTATATCATTATCAATGGTTTTCGGGACAGCAACTACCGGCAAACCCAGTTGGTAAAATTCCGAAGCAATTTTAAGACTGCCATCACCACCGATAACAACTAAGGCTTCGATACCTGCCTGCCGCAAATTAGCCAGCGCTTGGCCTGACAGATCTTCATAAATGACTTGCCCGTCCCGGACTACAGGATAATGAAACGGATTGTCACGGTTAGTTGTTCCCAGTATCGTGCCACCCCGCGGCAAAATCCCGGCAACACTGTCATTTGTCAGTTCAACCAACTGGTTTTCCACCATACCGCCGAAACCATTCTTAATACCCCAGACCTTAAGTCCCTGACCAAGAGCAGTTCTCACGACAGCTCTGATAACAGCATTCAATCCGGGTGCGTCCCCGCCGCCTGTAAGTACGGCAATTGTTTTCACCTTGTCAGCATTACCCATGCGCTCACCTCATTTATAGTGTGCAAATAAAAATGACACCGGCTGTGGTGTCATTTTTTTGCTGCGTTACTCTTCATAATTATCGCTGTAGCCGGCCAGCTCTGTTGGAGTTTCTTTATTAAGACCGGTAAGGCCTTTATACATTCCACGAATATCGCTATCCTCACCGCGATTTTCCAGATAGCGTTCCAACTTGCGTTTTACCCGTTGCAGTGCGTTATCAATGGATTTGACATGGCGATCAAGCTCAACAGCAATTTCCTGATAGGATTTGCCGTCAAGATAGGACATAAGTACTTTCCATTCAAGATCACTCAAAATCTCGCCCATTTTTTCTTCAATATCAACAAATTCCTCGCGACTGATGACCAGTTCCTCCGGGTCAGTCACTTTAGAACCAGACAGTACATCCAGAAGCGTACGGTCAGAATCTTCGTCATAAATAGGTTTATTCAAAGAAACATATGAGTTCAAAGGAATATGCTTTTGCCTGGTAGCCGTTTTAATAGCAGTTATAATTTGTCGCGTCACACATAATTCCGCAAAGGCTCTAAAGGATGAGAGCTTATCATTGCGAAAGTCCCGGATGGCTTTATATAGGCCAATCATGCCTTCCTGGATGATATCTTCCCGCTCAGCGCCGATTAAAAAATATGATCTGGCTTTAGCCCGCACAAAATTGCGATATTTATTAATCAAATACTCCAGAGCGACCGTGTTGTCATTATCCTTGGCGTCGAATACTATTTCTTCATCAGTTAAGTTGTCAAAACAACTGTACAGATCGCGTTGAGTATTAACCCGCATCGCATCGCCCCCACCAGTGTTATTTTGCTGCCTATAAACGGCCATCGTTGTTTTTTTTTAATAACGACCATTTGTACACATAGAAAAAATAAAAGTGCACTAAACAAAATTTTAGTGCCATACCCGTATTGGTACATGTCTTAACATACTAAATTATACTTGCTGGAGCAAAGTTAGTCAAGCCCATCACGCCGCATAGCATCAAGGCGTTTTAAGATATCTTTGTGCAAACGGCTGCCTAGTTCATGGCGATCCCGTGCCAACACCTTCCGGGAAATATTGGCAGTAATTTCACCTTTAACAGCGGCAACCTCATGTTTCAGCTCCCGCGCCGATATTCTGAAAGCCCCTGCACCTAAAATAAACATTTGCTCAGCCCCGTCCGAAGTAACAACATAGATGCGTTCACCTTGGCGGACAAGATAGTATACCATTTTCTCAATACAGCTGTCAGCAGTTTCGCCTTCTTTGGTATAAATTACCTCTAAATCACCGGCCTGACTTTGCACAACACCTCTCCCGGGTGTCATATGGGCATCAAATACAACAATTGTCCTAAAGCCCTTATAGGCCCCATATTCACTAAGTATGTCCACAAGCCGGTCACGGGCATATTCTAAATTTTCCTTAACTTCAATGAGCTCAGGCCAAGCATTAATAACATTGTACCCATCAACAATTAACAAATCCATCAGGAAAAAATTCTCCAATCTATTGTGTACCGGCGGCTTCAGGCAGATTTTCCGAGACCCCGGCGGGAACAAGGGGCTTTGAAGCTTGCGGCACTTCTGACTGTACTGCTTTAGGCTCCGGTCCAAATCGCACTACGGTATTATCGGGTGCATACTTATCCCGGGACAATACTTCCCGTTTCAGTTCTTTACCGGTGCTGTCGCGAATAATGCGGACAACGGTTACTTCATAGCCTGATTTGCCGGGCTTCTCGATTTTACTTTGTCCCGGCGCCAGCGCGGGATCAGCTTTTTTTACAATCGCCGGTGCAATGGCCTGCTGGCGGGTTATCGCAATCTCAATATTTTTATCAAGTGCCCGTTGGCCAAAAATACCCACATTCAGTTTATTACCGATGGCTTCAGCCATAACCATAACCGGAGCCGGACTATTATTAACAAATTTAAAATCAATTGCATTATAAACAACAGTGGCATCCCGCCCCAACGGTACATAGGTGAGCGGTTTGGAATGGTTGGTGCGTTCGACAATGGCAAGGCCTGACATAATTACCGCATTATACAGCGTAGACGAAACCTGGCATACCCCACCGCCGATTCCCGGCACAAATTCACCATTGATGATCTCCATGGCCTCTTTAAAGCCTTGCGATTTTTCTCTTGGACCAACCGTATCGTTGTAGGAAAAGATTTGCCCGGGATAAAGCAGCTTGCCATTAATTTTCTGGGCAGATAATCTCACATTGGCGGTTCGGTTGGAATCTTCGGCATTAAATTCCGTGGTGTACACGGCAATCAGTTCTTTAATGCCGTTTTCAGCCAGCTCAGTGCCGGTAATTTCAGGATAGACCGGCGTAACCGGCAGCACAATCGTTCCGGCATCTGCCCGGTTAAGGGCGGCCAACACCCGTTCTTTAAGCACGCCTATGTCAAGCCGGCGGCCTTCTTCTTCCGGCAGAATGCCGCCTGTCCTAAGACTTAAAGTCGCGTTACGCGGGGAACGGTTGACGGTTTCTTGCAGTTGTTCTATGATGCTGTCTAATTTATTTTCATTATACTTGATTGCCAGTGGAATAGACCAGCCCTCATTTTTGGCCATACGGATTTTTTTAATCCTTTCCCAAACAGAGCCCTCACGTCCAAACTGCCAGACAGCATCTGCGGTTGCCTCAATATTGATAACATAGTCGATATGTTCCGGCTCAATCCTAAAGACAGCCGTCTCATGGGATAAAAGAATGGGCTTGAGCAGCTGGTCTTGCTGCCAGCCGGCCAAGAGCTGCACCACTTCAGCCCGGGTTTTTCCGCCAACTTCCATCTTACCGACCTTAACGCCGGTATATACTGTTTGGGCAAACAGCGGCTGGGCCAGCCAAAAAGCGACTGCCCCTGTTACAATTACTGCCACTGCTAAAGTAATGCCCGCCCAGCGTCTCATTTTTCCTTCATCTCCCTTTGTCTAAGAACTTCGTAAAGCAATAACGAACAGGCTACCGAAGCATTAAGTGAAGAAATTTGCCCCTTCATCGGAATACTGACGACAAAGTCACAGGCTTCTTTAGTCAACCGGCCCATACCCTGTCCTTCACTCCCGACAACAATGACAACAGGGCCTGTAAGGTCGGCTTCATAATAGGTCTTAGTTCCGTCCATATCGGCGCCCACTATCCACATTCCCTGTTTCTTTAAATTCTTTAAGGTTTGGGCCACATTGCCGATCCTGGCAACAGGCACATGCTCGACAGCTCCGGCCGAAGTTTTGGCCACTGTCTGGGTAAGGGGACAACTGCGTCTTTTGGGTATCAAGACACCATGCACACCGGTAGCATCGGCTGTGCGCAAAATAGCACCAACATTATGGGGATCAGCCAGCTCATCCAGGAGAACCAAAAATGGCGGCTCATCTTTGGCATAAGCGGCCGATAAAATATCATCAACTTCAGCATACGCCACCGGGGCGGCCAAAGCCACCACCCCCTGGTGACGCACCCCCTTTGACAGTTGCTCAAGTTTAGGCATTTCCACCTCTTGAATCACCAGTCCTTGCGCTTTGGCCTGGCCAATGATATCACGAATAGACCCCTGACGCTCCCCTTTGGCGATGAGAATTTTATTTAACGAGCGTCCGGCCTTCAGCGCCTCAAGCACACTATTGCGACCAACAATTATTTCTGCCTCATCTGACATTATTATCGCTCCTTCGGCATCAGCCGTTTTTTTCTCTGCACTTACATTATTGATAACCACAGTTTTTATTAAAGAAGTTCCGCGCTCCGCTTGGAACTAAGCGATTCACACAAGTTCTAGCGTCGCTAACGCTCCTAATAACTTGGTTCTCTGCTTATCTGCTTACCTGCTTATATACTATGAAAAAATGGCAGAATATAATCCTGCCATTGTTCTACAATTATCGCGCTGTTACTAGTAGTCTGCCAAGTCTAAAGCCATAGGATGAATTGCGCGAGATTTTTCGTCCAGCAAGGCGGAGGAGCCGCGCATATCGGACATATGTAAGGCGACGACAACGAAGCTGGGCGGGAAATCTCGCGATAAGAACACTATGGATTTGGGCTTGGTGGACTACTATGATACGTCGGCAATATACACAGCCGGGTTCGCTGCCACATCAATGGTCAGCATAGTGTTTACGCGGTTGCCGGCTTCATCCTGTGTAATATGAATAATAGGCTTGGTTCTTAATTCATCGGCATAATCATTGACAATACCTATTGACTGATTGTTTAAACGAACAACAGCTCCTAACGGGTAAATAGCTACATTGCTGACAAATACACGGATAAGCTCCGGATTAAAATAAGCGGCTCCCGCTTTTTCCATAATGGCCAGCGTATCATAAACAGACAAGGCTTTGCGGTAAGGCGTATTGGCCGTCATAGAAGAATACACATCCGCAAGCGCGGTAATTTGGGCAAATTCATGGATACTGCTTTCTTTGGCCCCGCGCGGATAGCCGCTGCCGTTAAACCGCTCATGATGCTGGAGGGCGCAATTGGCTGATGACAGGCTAATGTCCGGATTGCGTTGCAGGATTTCATACCCTTTCTCCGTATGCAGCTTGACAATTGCCATTTCTTCCGGGGTTAACGTCCCCGGCTTGTTGAGTATATCACGCGAAATCGTAATCATGCCCACATCTCTCAGGAGAGCTCCCAGCCCCAGGTCCCGGAGCCGCTGCCCCTCTATGCCGCAGCTCATTCCGGTCATCATCGCGAAAAAATAGCCGCAAACGGCATGATTGAATAAATAGTCATTACAATTTTGCATGGCAATAAACAGGGGCTGTATCTCTTTATGCATACAACACTCGTCCAAAAGGGCCAATACCTTACTTTTAATCCCCTGTGTCTCGACATACTTGCCCACACGCACTTCATCCAGTGCCTGATGCGCGGCCAGCACAATTTCGTTTTTGGCATGTTGAGCGGCTGCGTCATTCGGGTCAAACATCTGAGATTCACCCTGAATATAGATATACCTGGCATCAAGTTCAGCAATCTTGGAAATATGGAACTCTGTCAACTCAATCCCACTATTTAAGATAATCTGGCCATTAAGCCCATATACCGGCTGAGCCAGCGTCATTCCCGCCTGAATACTCTCCCGAAGCACACGTCGCACGATAACTACCTCCACAAAAACACAACTTGTTATTTCTACTTACTTCTATGCATGATTTATGTCTTCTACTTTTTCATGTTAATTCCTGCCAGATACTGCAGGATGTTTCCTTTTTTGTCGAATATTCGTCGAAGATCTTCCGCCTGATTACATTAATGATAACTAAGGAAGTTCCGCGCTCCGCTTGGAACTAAGCGATTCACACAAGTTCTAGCGTCGCGTTGCTCTAACAACTTGGTTCTCTGCTTATCGCTCCTTTTCCCACCACATCAGCAGCGAGATACAGAAGGCCAGCCACATGGAACCGGCAGCATAGCCGGCCGCTATATCGGTAGGATAATGAACACCAAGATAAACCCGGCTTACACCAATAGCGGCGATCAGTAAACCGGCGGCACTAATAACCAGCACCCGTCCCTGCCAGCGCTTAAGCCCGCGCGCGAGCAAGAAAGCCGCCATACCATAAAAACATAGCGATACCATGGCATGGCCGCTGGGAAAACTATAGCCTGTGGCTTCAACCAGCCGGAATAGCTCAGGCCTGGCCCGTTCAAACAGATTCTTAAGCAAAAGATTCAAAACAGCACCGCCGGCAAGGCAAATAGCAAGCCCGGCTGCTTCCCGCCATCGTTTCAGATAGAGGATCAGCAAAAATATCGCAGACACGATGAGAAAATAGGGCTTACCATAACCCAAGTCGGTAATGAAAATCATCACCTGGTCAACACGCGGGCTGGCAAAATATCGCGTCAGCCAAATCATGGCCATATCGAAAACGTCTGTTGTCTGATGAAACATGGTTTCCCAAGCCAGTTCGACAAACGCCGTTAACATCATCGCACTGATCAGCAGGGTCCCCACAATATACAAAACCGGCCACTGATGCTGCACAGTAAAAAAAATTGCCGCCACTTTGTTGTAAAACGGCACTTTTTTTAATAAACGGGCAAACCACCAAAGCGCGGCAGGCAGAATCAGCAAGCCGGCTGCTGCCAGGATAATTAAACTGCCTGCCAGCAGGGAAGCCAGCGGAAAGTTTTGCCGTGGTATAACCAGTGCAGTTTCCTGCAGGTCAGCGGCTGGCGAAAAAGCAGCCGTACCACCGATAACCAGCACCTCACCGCTAATCCTGGCCCCCGGCTTTACCGTTAAATTCCCGTCAACAAGAATTATTCCGTCAGTCACCTTGCCTTCCACTATGACATCCGCGCCTTCAGCCAAGAGTTTGCCTACAGTTTGCCCGGCAGCAACAGTTATACTTTCTCTGACGAAAATATCCGGATGCTCCCTTTCCGTGCCGTTTGCGGCAACCGGCGAAATACCGCCTGCAAGTACAGCACTACTCCAAAGGATAGCTATTAGCATATAGAAAAAACCAGTCCTCAGTGTAACCATTACCACCCTCCCGGATTTTACCTGAGTTACTGCCTGTAACGGCGGAAAACCACCGTAATTTTTGCCAGAAACTCATCGACAAACGGCACTCGCTGCAGGTCCTGCTCAGTAAGTTCCCCTAAAACCAGCAGAATAATCCCATATACACCAGCAGCAAGCAATATATCGGCAAAGATAGCCGCCGTTGCCCCGATAGTGTTGAACAGCACAGCATTGGCTTCATATAACACCACTCCCATCACGGCAGCGGCCGCCACAATCTTGGCCAAAGCGGCAATATCCACGCGAAAACCAGTATAACGGTACACATAAACCAGGTTAAGCATGGCAGCCACGACAAAGTCAGCATTAGTGGCCCAACCGGCACCTAAAATTCCGAGGGACGGCAAAGCGGCTAAAGACCAGTTCAACCCTACCTTTACCACGGCGGCAATCCCCATATTGATCAAAGGCAGCACTGTATGCCCCATACCTTGCAGGATACTTGTCGTCACTTGATGGATACCTAAAAAATATACGCCGCCAGCCAGCACCTGCACCACCGGACCTGCTGCCGGCGCATGATATACAGCAGTGGCAAGCGGTATGGCCAGCACACCCATCCCGACAGCTGCGGGAATGGTCACCAGCGCAGTCAGCCGGAGCGCAGCCGTTGTATGTTGTCTGATCTGCTGCGTATTCCCCATCGATTGTGCCTCAGCTACCGCCGGCACCAGGCTTATTGCCAAAGCAGCCGTGATAATTGTGGCAAGATTTATAAGCGGCACTGCCATGCCTGTCAAATACCCGAATAGCTCAGTGGCCTGCTCAACAGTATATCCTGCCGCTTCTAACCTGACAGGCACGACAAGCAGATCAAGATTGGCTACCAGCGGCAGCATGAGGCTGGATAACGACACCGGCAGCGCCAATTTTACCAGGCGCGTTGCTAAACCGGCATTGGTTTCCGCCCGGTTCTCCAGGTCCCTGATGCTGCCATGGTCATGCCTGCGCTGCAGCCTGACATAATAGTAAAGGAGTACAACTAGCCCTGCGGCGGCTCCCACGCCAGCCCCGATGCTGGCTCCGCCTGCCGCATATTCAAGCCCCCATGGCAGCAGCCAGGCAGCGAAAGTCAGCATAGCCCCAACCCGAAACAACTGTTCAAGAATTTGCGACACAGCTGTTGGCACCATCATCTGCCAGCCTTGCAAATATCCGCGAAAGCTTGCCAGCATAGTAACAAGAAAGACAGCCGGAGCCAGCGCCAGGATAGCCGGATAAGCCCTGGCATCTCTGATAATCTGCTGTTCAATCAGCCAGCCGGCGCCAAAATACACCAAACAGCTTAATACCAGTCCGGAAAAAGCCAGGAAGGCTAATGACAGCTTAAACACCCGGTTAGCCCCCCGGTAATCCCTGAGAGCCACTTTTTCAGCCGTAATAATCGAGATAGCCGTCGGAATACCGGCAGTAGACAAAGTTAGCGCCAACAGATAGATGGGAAAGGCCATTTGATACAAGCCAATCCCTTCCCCGCCCAGAACCCGCGAAAGAATAATCCAGTTTAGCGAACCAATAACTTTAACTACCACACCGGCAACTGTTAAAATCAAAGTTCCTTTCAATAAAGAACCGGATTTACTATTGTCTTGGTTATTAACCCTATTCACCGATTATCTATCCTCTCGGCTAACGAGCCGGCGCAATTCATGATGGAACAGAAACGAGCGCCCTGCTCACCTTCAGGCAGGGCACTCGGCAGTGGTATATCATACTATTCACACATGAAACCCATTGCACCTTTGCGGTCTTTTTTGCCCACTGCTTCGTTGTCGTCAATCGGCGCAGGAACCACTACGCCTCATTCCTCCGCCTTGCAGTGAACAAAAAATCCTCGCAAATCTGCTAACGTTTTTCATGCGCGAATAGTATCAGTTAAAGCGGCTTGTCCCTGTTGACACGCCCACAGGATAAGTCGCCTTCTGTACAGTAGCCTCCGGTTACACAAGTCGGCCCGGCTTTGGCAAACAACCGGGGCGCGACAGCCTGCACTGCCGTCAGCATGGCATTGGCCAGGTTGCGGATTTCCCATTGCGCCCGCAGACAGCAGCGTTTTTCAAAAAAGTGCAACAAGGAACGGGCATTCATGGTTACAACAATTTTCGTTTCTGTAGCATTGCCCAGCACATAGCGGGCATCCTCCTGATGGACATCCAAAGCGACCAGTTCGTCATAGGTTTGCTGGATTTGACGCATAAGCGCTTCATATTTGACTTTAGCCTCAGGCTTATTAGCTACGGAAGGCGGCATAATATACTCAAAGCCGTGTTCGGCAACATATCGCTGCGACTGCTGCGAGTAGGAGGCAATGCGGTGACGGACAAGCTGGTGTGTAAGTACCCGGGAAACACCTTCGATGGCAAAGGTAAAGCTTACATGTTCAAAAGTCGACAGATGTCCCATAGTAAACAGCTTCTCGATTAACTTATCCACTTGCGCCTCAGACATGGTTTTTGCCAACTCTTCCGCCCCGGCGGCCGAATAACAGAGACGGGCCGACATGGCTACAGCCCGTTCAGGTTCTGGCGTGTATTTAATCAAGGTTACCTTCATGGCGGCAATTCTCCCTTTTCGTTATTTTTTAGCACCGGCTGTCATTTCCCGGGAAATAATGACGAAAGCCTTGTCGACAATTTCCGCTAAACGGTCTTGCTGCTGCTGCAAATACAGATAACCCACCAATGCTTCAAATCCGGTAGCATAGCGGTATTCGGCAATGGATGCACTCTTAGGCACCGTTGATTTGGCATTACGTCCTCGCCGCACAATATCGGCTTCTGCCGGTATGAGCCCGGCTTCCAGCGCTTTCATTGCCTTGGACTGCATAACCGCCGAAACCATCTTAGCATCAAAGGTATGCAGCACCCTTACCTTGTTCTGCTCATAGCCTAAAAGCCGGGTACGCACATATAGCGTAAAGTAAGCATCACCGACATATGCCAACACCAGGGCCGGTAAACGTTCCACCGGAATATCGGTATATTTAGCCGGGGATAATTCCCCGGCTTCATTTATAGTAAAAAGATTATCTACCAGTGTTTGAAAATGGTCAAACCTCACTGTTTTTTCCACCTTACGCCCTGGGGTGAGTCTTCCAGGACAATACCTGCTGCTGCCAGCTTATCACGGATTTGGTCGGCTGTAGCCCAATCCTTTTTCTTGCGGGCTTCTTGTCTTATGTCAATAATAATATTCATTAACCCGTCTACCAGACCGGCATTGTTATCCTGAGCGCTGTCACCGGTAATCGAAATACCAAGAATATCGGCCAGCTCGCTGTAGTTTTTGGCTGTCTGAGCCAAAGCGTCGGCATCCAGCCCGGCTTTGCCGCTAATAACCTTGCTGTGATAAATATTAATCTCTTTGGCTAAACCAAACAGCACACTGATGGCCAGCGCCGTATTGAAATCATCGTCCATAGCGGCCTTAAAGGCAACAAGGGCATCGGCTGCGGCTTTAACTAAGAGCTGCGAGTCTTCGTTGGCACCGGCTGGCGGCAAGCTTGCCAAATGCTTCAGGTTAGCCTCAGCCGTTTTTAATCTTTCCAGACTGCGCCCTGCCTCCTGCAGGCGTTCGTCGCTAAAATCAAGCGGACTCCGGTAATGGGTTGACAGGATAAAGAAGCGCAGTACTTCGGGTGAAAAATGCTCCAATATATCAATTACCAGGAAAAAATTTCCCAGCGATTTACTCATCTTCTCTTCAGCAACAGTAATAAAGCCGTTATGCAGCCAATAGCGGACAAAAGGCTCAATGCCGGTATAGGCTTCCGACTGGGCTATTTCATTCTCATGATGCGGGAATATCAGATCACTGCCGCCGCCATGAAAATCAAAGCTGGTACCAAGGTATTTACAGGACATTACCGAGCATTCAATATGCCAGCCCGGCCGGCCCGGCCCCCACGGGCTATCCCAGGACGGCTCACCCGGCTTGGCGCTTTTCCATAAAGCAAAGTCCATAGGGTGATGTTTGCGTTCGTCCACGTCAATCCTGGCCCCTGCCTTCATATCATCAAGGCTCCGGCCGCTCAATCTTCCATAACCGGGGAACTTTTCCACACTATAATACACATCACCGGCCACAGCATAGGCAAAGCCTTTATCGATGAGCTTTGCGACCATAGCCACAATATCGGGGATATGTTCGGAAACCTTGGGATATACATGGGCCCGGCGAATGTTAAGTTTATCCATCACCTCAAAGTAAGAGGCAATATACCTGTTGGCAATGACGTCCCAGGTAACTTTCTCACCGTTGGCGGTATTAATAATTTTGTCATCCACATCAGTAAAGTTCTGAACATGATAGACTTCATAGCCGGAGTATTCCAGGTACCGCCGGATTACATCCCAGGTAATAAACGGACGGGCATTGCCGATATGGGGGTGATTATAGGGAGTTACACCACAGACATACATTTTGACTTTGCCAGGTGTTTGTGGCGTGAATTCTTCTTTTTGCTTGGTTAAGGTGTTATACACCTTAAGACTCATGCTGCTTCAACTCCTTTTCCAACTGTTCAATACGAGCTTCCATTCTTTTCATATTACGCTGCATGCATAGCAGCATTTCCGCCACAGGATCCGGCAGGTCATCATGTTCGAGATCAATGCCTTCCTCGGTGCGGCCTACTTTTTGTCCATCATGCCAGACTACCTTGCCGGGAATGCCAACAACGGTGGAATTTGGCGGGACCTCCCGCAGCACTACCGAACCGGCACCAATTTTTGAGTTATCACCGACAGTGAATGAACCTAATACTTTGGCCCCGCTGGCGACAACTACATTATTGCCAATAGTAGGGTGCCGCTTGCCTTTTTCCTTACCTGTGCCGCCCAAGGTCACGCCCTGGTACAGGGTTACATTATTGCCAATAATACAAGTCTCACCAATAACTACGCCGGTAGCATGGTCAATAAACAAGCCTTCGCCAATGGTTGCACCCGGGTGAACATCTACGCCGGTTAAAAAACGGTTAAAATAACAAATCATGCGCGGCACAAGCACCCAGCCGCGTTTAAACAGGTAGTTAGAAATGCGATACAGCCAGATGGCATGCAGCCCAGGGTAGCAAAATAACACCTCAAGCACACTTTTAGCTGCCGGATCACGCTCAAACACCACTTGTATATCCTTTTTTATCCGGTCAAACATAGTATTCCCTCCCATAGCTTAATTTAGAATAACTAAAGAAACCACGGCTTGCACCAAATTTGGCAAAAATGACCGCCAATATTTTCCTGTTCTGCCAAAAGGCAAAGCTTTGTCAGAAAAAGAAAAGAGCCGCCTTCTCCGGTACAGAGACGATGGCTCGCGGTTCCACTCTGCTTGGGCATAATGCCCCTGCTTTAACTGATAACGGCAGCAGCCGGGATGACCTACTTGATTCAGCCAACCTGCTACCAGGTGCATTTCGGCGGAGCCCGGCCCAGCATCGCTTACAGCCGGCGGCGATGCCTCTCTGAGGGGGGTGACGCGTACTTCTCCTGGTCTTCGCATTTAGCTGCCGGTTGCAAACAATGCTAACCCGGCAACTATTAAGTTATGACAGTGTTTTTGCTAGACACTTTTATTCCCGAGTATCTGAATCGGTTTTACGAGTAAATTATACTAACAGTGCCTTGAACATGTCAAGAAAATCCGGCTAAATCTTGGCAATCAGACTGTCTATTCTTGCCAGTGTACGGTCTTTGCCAATAAGCGGGATGAGGTTAATCAGTTCAGGGCCGTGCATTTTGCCGGTAACAGCAATCCGCACAGGCATATATACCTTTTTGCCACCCAGCTTTAATTCTTTGACAATACCCTTTAAAATGGCCTGAACGGCAGCCGGTTCAACGGTTTCCAGTGCAGCCAGCTTATTCTTGAACGCCGCCATGACCTCCGGAATTGCTGCATCCTTCATAATCTCGTGTGCTTCTTCATTTTCAAAGTCAATAGTATCATTAAAGAAAACATCAATATGTTCCGTGATTTGCGCAGCATAGCTGATATAGCCCTGGAGCTCGGCAACCACTTTTACCAGCCACGCTTTCTCCTCTGCAGACAACTCCTCACCAACATAGCCTGCTTCTTTAAGATGCGGCAGAGCCAGTTCGGTAATCAGTTCAGGGCTGGCTTGTTTGATGTAATGGGCATTGATGTGGTTAAGCTTGTCAATATCAAATACTGCCGGGTTTTTAGCCACCCGGTCCATAGAAAACTGCTCAATCAGTTCTGTTGGGCTGAATATCTCCTCTTCTCCCGGAGGGGCCCAGCCCAGGAGGGCCAGGAAGTTAACAATGCCTTCCGGCAGATATCCCAGGTTTTTGTACTGCTCCACCGAGGTTGCGCCATGACGCTTGCTCATCTTAGTACGGTCTTTGCCTAGAATGAGCGAGATATGGCCAAACTTAGGCAGTTCCAGGCCAAGCGCCTGATAAAGCAATATTTGCCTTGGTGTATTGGACAAATGTTCTTCCGCCCGGATAACATGCGTAATTTTCATAAGTGCGTCATCCAGCACCACCGCATAGTTATATACCGGGATACCATCAGATTTCACAATAACAAAGTCCCCGACACCATTAGAGTCAAAGCTTACCGTATCCCGCACCATATCTTTGAAAATAATTTGCCGGTTTTCCGGTACGCGGAAACGCACGGTCGGCTTACGGCCCTCGGCAATAAACCGTTCACGGTCGGCTTGGCTCAACTGGCGACAGCGTCCGGCATAATGCGGGTTTTCCCCTTTATTCATTTGCTCCTGACGTTCAGCCTCAAGCTCTGTCTCGCTGCAGTAGCAGTGATAGGCTTGCCCGCTTGTCAGCAGTTTATCGGTGTACTCACGGTAAATATCCAAACGCTCGGTTTGACGGTATGGGCCATATTCGCCGCCTGCATCAATGCCTTCATCCCATTCGATTCCTAACCAGCGCAAGGATGCTTTGATATTTTCTTCTGATTCCCGGGTGGAACGCTCTAAATCAGTATCCTCAATCCGTAAAATAAGCTTTCCGCCCTCTTTACGGGCCAACAGCCAGTTAAACAGCGCCGACCGCGCACCGCCGATGTGAAACGGCCCTGTCGGACTGGGGGCAAACCGTACTCTAAGTTGTTGTTCCATGTATATGTACCCCTTCCATGCACTTTGCGAGTAATGCTTTATATATTTCAGTGTCAATCATTGTATATTTTAACAGATTCTGCGTCGTCATGCAAAATATATGTTTCCTTATAAGATAGGCTTGCAGAAAAAAAACATGTGCTGCCGTTTTACCGGCAGCACATGTTTGCATTTACCATTTATTCTACTTTAACTACAAACATCCCATGCACAATACTAGGAACAATAAAGGTGGTATTGGCGTCGGCAAAGCCGCCGGTCACCGGTTTGACGGCATTTGAGAATAACGCCAGCCGCCATACCAGCTTGTCATTGACCCACAACTCACTGCAAGCAGTTCCATCCTGGCGCATAATATTTATCGTAAAGTCTGCCGCCAGCGCCCAGGACGGCAAGCAGCTCATCATCACCCCAAGCAGAAGCGCAACGAACAGTTTCTTATTTTGTTTCTGCATAATCAGCCCTCCAAATCCAACATATACTTATTCATAATATGTGTTTTTGTACAGCTTTTATGCACTTCATTTCCCGCTATTAAACTTTAGCCGCCGTGATGGACGCTGTGGGGTAAGCGATGAACCTTTTTATTGGTAAATTTCCAGCGTTTTAGTAGCCATTCGCTGCCCATAGAGCAGGAAAGTATCTTTGCTTTCTTCCAGATGCCCTTTCAAGGCGACAGGCCCTAAATGAATTACTGGCTTTCCATAAGAGCCGCCACCGGAATAAGTGAGCATTCCATACACCAGCATGTGGTCGAGAATTAGGCGTATACCGAGTTCAGCGCCACCATGGATGTAATCAGCAGTAGCAAAAGCGCCGCCAATTTTCCCGGCTAAGCCATATTTTTTGCAGGGGCCCTCCAGCCAATTCTTGATGGCTCCACATACACTCGCCATGTAAATCGGCGTACCCAAAACAACGCATTTGCTTTCCTTTGCCCATGCTTCATCTATTTCTTCAATGGGAAAGGCTTTGGCTTGTACACCCTCCACCGTTTGCATCCCTTCGGCAATCACTTCGGCCATTTGCTTAGTGTTGCCTGTTTGGGAATGGTATAGCACGGTCATTTTCATTGTACATTCCTCCTTCAATAATCTTAAAGAATCTCTTTAATTCTCAGTTTTACATAGCATTTCACATATTTAAGACTCGTCTTTA
>NZ_BMBX01000017.1:0-73155 GCF_014634905.1 Sporomusa sp. GT1
TCAACTTTCACAATGGATAGCGGCCTTGCCCAATTACATCAAGCTTTATTTGCCTATATCTATCTGCGAAAGTTGAGTTTTTAACAACTACAGTTTAAATTGACGAATTGCATTTTTAACTTCATCGGCCAGGTCTAACAAACTTTGATTAAGTGCGGCAATTTCCTCGACAGAGGCTGACTGCTCCTCAATTGCGGCTGATACGGTTTCTGTCTGCTCGACCGACGCTTTTCCAATGCTTTCGATTTCCCGCACCGACAATAATGTTTGCTGGCTGGTAGCGGTTACATGCTGGATAAAGGATGAACCATTGGCAACCTCTGCGGCTGCTTGCTCAATAAGCCTGGCAATTTCATTAAATTTAATCCCTGCGTTATTGACGACATCCAGCCCGGTTTGGACTTCCAGCGCACCGGTATTCATGCTGTCTACAGCATGACGGGTTTCATTTTGGATTTTGCTAATTAAAAAAGCAATCTGCTTGGCTGAAATTTGGGATTGCTCGGCAAGGGCGTGGACCTCTGCCGCCACCACGGCAAAACCGCGGCCTTGTTCTCCGGCCCTGGCTGCTTCAATCGCGGCATTGAGAGCTAACAGGTTCGTTTGCTTGGCAAGACCGGAAATGACAGTAACAATCTGGCCGATTTCTTGGGAATGCTCGTCCAAATCATCAACTAGCTGCACAGAATTAGCTACCACTTGTTCAATTTTGTTCATTTGATTTATAGCTACAGCAACGGCCTCAGAACCGTCATTGGCAGAAAAGACTGCCTTTTGCGAAATATCTGTTGCCATATTCATATTCCGGCTCATTTGTTCAACAGTTGCCGCAACCTCCTCAATATTTAGGCGTGTTGACTGAACGGCTTGAAGCTGCTGATCAGAGCCGCGGGCTACGTTGGTAATAGCGGAGGCAATTTGGTTGGCTGCCTGAGCAGCCGCATCTGACGTAACCGAAGTCTGGTAAGTCCCTCTTGCCAATCCGTCGGCAAAAGTAGACACCCGTTCAATCAGTATCCGCAAATCTTCCGTCATTTTGTTAAACGCGCCAAAGATGTCGCTAATCTCACTTGTATCATTTAAGCTTAACCGGGCCGTCAAATCACCCGCGGCAACGCTCTGTACATGGTTCACAAGCAATTGCAAAGGTTTTACAATACGGGCGGCAAAGACAAAACTTAACAAAATGGCCGCCAGCAGGGCAATGACTGTCCCGCTCACAATCTTTTGTCTTGTCTCCTGCATTTTTGCATAAATATCCGCCGCGTCATATTCTGCCCCAAGTGCCCCAATCATAGTTCCGTCTTTATCCCTAATGGGAACATAAGCCGCTATCGATGCCCCCCATCGCTCATGCACAATCAGGTCGCTGGTTATTGTTTTTTGCACTTGATAAACCGCTGTCGCTTCGCGGTCAATCTCCTCAATATCTCCCGGAAGAGAAAAATCCTCGCTTTGGATATTTTCACTGTCAATAATATACATGAAAGTTTGGTCCGGCAGTTCGACAAGGCTATATACAAATTTTAAACCGGCCATTTCTTTGATTTCGTTCAGCCGTTCATAAATTCTAATAAATTCCGGCATTTGCAATACTTTGGCCTTATGCTCCTGACTGTCGGGATTTTTCATGATTTCAGCCTGTACTTTTTTAAAATCTTCGATATCAATAATGCTAACCGCTTTTTCCGCAGCAAATTTTGCCTTCATGCCAAATGTATCATTAATCATTTCCTGATAATCATGGGTAATAAAAAAACACAGTCCGACTATGCTGATAAGGATGATCAGCGGAAAAAATACCATCATTCTTGATTTAATGCTTCTTAACAAAATATTTCACCTCAGTGCTATATAATACCGGTCCAGAATTATATCGCAGCAGAAAAATTAGTGAGGCCAGCCATACCGCCAGCAGCCGGTGTGGGAAGCCCCTATAAGCAAGTCATATTGAATTCCAGGGCTCGTCCTTCTTTAAATACACACAACCGGTTTCTGCCACTGTTTTTAGCTTCATATAAAGCGGCATCACTCCTTTTGACAATATCTTCAAAACTCTGGTCTTCCGGTACTATACAGCTGACACCAATGCTAACCGTAACAAGTAACCGCTGCTCGGACTCAAACTGAATCACAGTGTTCCGTACAGCTTCCAAAGCTCTGTTGCCAATTTTTATCGCCTGGTCAATACCTGTTTGCGGCTGGACAACCATAAATTCTTCGCCACCGTAACGGGCCAGCATATCTGTCGTCCGGAACTGCTTTTTTAACGCATTGCCGATTTGGACTAGAACCAGGTCCCCTGCCTGATGACCATAATTGTCATTTATTCTTTTGAAACGATCAATATCAATCATTAAAATACTAAGCTCACTGCCCTCCAGCTTCGCCTTGGCAAACGCCGCGTCAAGAAACTGGTCAAGAGCCATCCGGTTATGAAGCTGAGTCAGAGAGTCTAAGCTGGCAAGTTTATGTAATTGTTTATTTACATTCTCAAGGTTGTTTGTCATCTCATTAAACGCTTCGGAAAACTCTCCCAGGAAATCTACCCTTTGGGAAAAATCACCTTTCGCAACTCTTTTTGCCTGCCAGGTTAAATGCCGCAAATTCGACTGCAATGCTTTCAAATTGCCCAGGATAAAACCTTTACCGTCAACAAAGTGCTGTAAATTCCCGTTGCGCAGGGCAAAACTTAACTCCCGCAAAGCCAGAATATAGGAATGTAATTTCTGGAAATCCGGATCTTCGGCCAGTTCTGGTTCAATATGTAAATCGGGCGGCAAGCGCGAGCTGCAAAGCAGCGTTAGCAGCAGTTGTATGAATTCCCTGTCAACGGCTCTTCCATGGTTTTCATCGATAGGTTCAATCATTCTGTTTCTTTGACGATGAACCGGCAGGTCCTGGCTCCTGTGCACCAGCAGTCAATCTCTTTAGCCCGCCATTTTTTCTCTGTAAACTGTTCAAATAAAGCCGAAATAAAACCTTCATCATAAATGCAGGTTTCATAATCTGTTTCCGGCAGGCCGGAGCAATCCAGGTCCTCGTCAATGGTCAACAACACCTTGCCTTGCTCCAGCAAATCTTCTTCTATTTTCAAAATGCCGATTTTTTTCTCTTTCAAGACCTGCTGTGTCTTGTTAATAAATTCGTCCAGGCTGGCAACCGGCTCAATATAATGGGTATAGAACTCAGTTCCGGCCAGTTTCCCGGCTGCGAAAAGGACCTCGTCCGTCACCGTCCTGCCGAATTTGTCCTCAAGCACATCCCGCAGGGTAAAGTGCATCAACCGGTACAATTCTAAATCAACCTGAGTTCCCAAATTGGGCCTGCCGTCTTCCACACCAAGCAAGTCCCAAGAAAATTTGTAGGTTTTCATGCTGCTTCCTTTTCCTTTCGCTAAAGCTATAGCTTCTTTCAAACTGCACCGCTGTGTTTACAACAAAGACTCGGGGTCTTTCATTGTTTTTTCTAGTTTTTCAATGCGGATATGCAGCATCTTCACTTCTTCCTCAATACTGCCTAGTACTTGCTGTACCATTTTTAGTATTTCGGACTGTATAGACTGTATATTTGCCTGGTTATCGGCCAATTGTTTCATTAACTCAATCAAAGCAGACCCATTTGCTCCCGGCTGTATGACAGGGCTTCCCATCCCGTTTACAGAACTGGTGGCAACCGGCTTCCCCTTTGCAATAGTCTCGGCAATCGCCTGTTTAATCTGTTCCATTGACAATCCGTTTTCCTCCAGCATTTTGAAATTGATCAAAAGCTCCGGCACACGCGGTGAAACCATGCTGCCCTGCATAATCGGACTGCTGGAGGGAATAAATTGAGAAAAGATCGACAAATACCGCTTAGCGTCAAAAGCAGACACCTCTGCTTTTTTCAACGCTTCCGATTTGTGCATCCAGTCCCTCATTATTTTTCCTTCTTTCTTTACATATGTTTGCCTGCCGGTTAGACCGGCATGCCGTCCGGTTGTTAAATTCCAGTTCATAATTTAAGCAACACACAATATGTTTCCAATTTTTAGTGTATCATCCACATGCCGTGATTTCAATTAGACCGGTATTATAAAAATGTACCGTTCTCCTTATATCAGCTGCCATATTTGTCCTAAAACTAACACAGACCAGTCACCCTTTCATTTCCATGTCCACCTTCAGCATCAGCCCCGACAGCTGCGGCATACTCCTCGCCAGCTTCGTCCGGCGCGCCGGGTGCAGGCACTGACTGACAACATTATCTTTCCACATAGCAATATATACCAGGGGCTAGGGTACAAAAAATAAGTCTTTCTGCCGCCGGGTATAAGCTGGACCGTTCCGTATTATACCAATAGCAAAATTGACGCCCCCCTATTTTTTTATTAGCATTTATTTATATAGTTATATAGCAAAATATTCAAGGAGGCATTCTTGCCATGCAAAACATCTTACAAGCATTTAATAATCTGAAACTATTTTATAAGCTGGGCCTGCTCATTGCTGTAGCCCTTATCATGCTGGCGGTTGTCGGCTGGACAAACTTTACCACCCTTAACAAGGCCAACACTACCCTCAATTATGTCAATTACGATCTTCTTGACTCGATTAACAATCTTGGTAAAATGCGGGTGCGGATCAGCAATATTAATAACGATTTGCTGGAAACCATGCTGACCACCGATCCCCGGAAGAATCAAGCTCTACTGCAAAGCATTCAGACCCACGTACGGGAAAATGATGATTTTCTCACCCAAATTAAAGCGCATGCCGATAAGATTCCCGGATCCAAGCCTTTTCTGGCATCTTTAGAAACCGCCAGGGTAGAATACCATGAAGTACGGGAGCAGGTACTCTCCCTGGCCGCTCAAAATAAAAATGCCGAAGCCTATGCTCTCTATGTGGAAAAAGTGGCTGACCGGACCAAGGCATTTTCCCAGGCGGGCCAAGATCTGGCCGAGCATTATTCGCAAGAAGCCGACAAAAACGCCATTAACAGCCAAGCCGAGTTTAATGAGACTATTTACCGTATAATTGCCAGCCTCGCTGTCGCCTTCCTGCTCCTTGTGGCTAGCGGTCTTGCCATTACCAGAGGTATTACCGTTCCTTTAGCCGGCATCATCGCTACCTGCCAGGACTTCGCCAGAGGTGATTTTCGCGACAAGCAGTCCGTGACCGCCCGCCGCGACGAAATCGGTCAATTGGCCGATACCCTGGCTGCTACACGCAGCAGTTTACAAATTCTTTTTCAACAAATCCACCAATCGGTTGAGCAGGTGTCTTCTTCTTCCGAAGAACTAACCGCCAGCGCCGACCAGGTTGCTCAAACGGCCAACAGTGTTGCCGCTTCGGTCATCGAAGTAGCCGGCGCCCTTCAGAACCAATTAACCGGTGCCACAGCTACGGCGGCAGCTATCGATCAAATGGCGGCCAATGCCGACCAAATTGCCGCCAATGCCCAGGCCGCCGCCGGCAGTTCGGCCCACAGCGTCCAACAGGCCGAACAGGGCAAGCTTTCCCTTAATCATTCGATCGAACAGATGGGAAAAATCGAGCAAACCACAACCGCCGTAGCCGATGTTGTCACCAAACTGGGAAACCGCTCCCGGGAAATCGGCCAAATTGTCGATACCATCTCCGGCATTGCCGGCCAGACCAACCTCCTGGCTCTGAACGCCGCCATTGAGGCCGCCCGGGCCGGTGAACAGGGACGAGGCTTTGCCGTCGTCGCGGAAGAAGTGAGAAAACTTGCAGAACAGTCCCAGGAAGCCGCCAAACAAATCGCCGGCCTGATCGGTGAAATCCAGACCGACACAGAAAAAGCCGTAACCGATATGCAGACCGGCACCGCTGAAGTCAGACAAGGAGTCGAAAGCGTCAATGCCTCCGGCCAGGCTTTTCAGATTATCCTCCAATCCATCGAGCAGGTTTCGGTACAAATTGGTGAGATTGCCCAAGCCGTTAGCCAGATGGCCGGTAATATTACCGAAGTGCGGCGCTCGTCCCAAGAATCGGAAACTCTTAGCCAACATGCCTCTTCCCAGTCTCAGGCCATCACAGCAGCCACCGAGCAGCAGCTTGCCTCCATGCAGGAAATTGCCGCCGCCAGCAACGCACTGGCCAAACTGGGCGAAACACTGCAAACCGAAGTCCAGAAGTTTCAGATCTAACCGGGTTCCGGTTTCTTGCCAGAAAATATAAAGCACCGCCTTCAGCAATGAAGGCGGTGTTATACTGTGTAAATATTTTACTGGTGAACTTACAAAGATGAGGAAGGATATTATGGATAAATATATTGCGAGACAGCCTATTTTCAACTCGCAGGAAAATGTATACGCTTATGAATTGCTGTTCCGTTCCAGCGCCGACGCTACCGCCTATACCGCTACTGATCCGGATGCAGCCACCTTCAGTGTTCTGTCAGATGCTTTTTTGCTGTTCGGAATTGACAAACTAACAGGCGGTAAGCCGGCTTTTATCAACTTTACCCGGAAGGGTCTGCAACAGATGCTGACAACTTATTCACCCGAACAGTCGGTCGTCATTGAAATCCTGGAGGATATTGAGCCGGACCGGGAAATCCTTGACATCTGCCGGCAACTGAAACAGCGCGGCTATGTCATCGCCCTTGATGATTTTGTCTTTGCCGATCAATACCGGGAACTCATCGAGCTGGCCGACATTATCAAAATTGACTTTCTTGCCACTCCGGTCCAGGAACGCCAGATGATAATACGCAGGCTCAGTCATTCCGGCATAAAATTCCTGGCGGAAAAGGTGGAAACCCGGATTGATTTTGAACAAGCGATCGCCTCAGGCTACAGCTATTTTCAAGGCTATTTTTTCAGCAAACCGGAAACCTTCACCGCAAAAAAACTCGTCAGCTTTGATACGCAGTATTTCCAGTTGCTGCATGAAGTTCGGAAGACAGATATTGATTTTGTCCGACTGGAAGAATTAATCAAAGGAGATGTCTCTTTATTTTACAAATTATTAAAATATATTAATTCGGTTTATTTTGGCCTGAGGCGTCCCATATCCTCAATCAGACAAGCTCTCGTTCTGTTGGGTCAGCACCAAATTGAATGCTGGCTGACTTTACTGATTCTCAGGGATATTGTTGCTGAGGATAAATCGGATAGAACAAACGAGCTAATGAATACATCAAACATACGGGCCAAATTCGGAGAACTGCTGGCACAAAAAATGAACCGGCCAGAACTGGCCGCCCAGGCTTTTATGACAGGCATGTTTTCACTGTTGGATTCTTTGCTAAACCGCTCGTTAACTTCTATTTTACAAGAACTGTCGATACATAACGACATCAAGCAGGCCCTGCAGGGTGCCGATACCCACCTGGGAAACATGTTAGCCCTCATAATCGCCTACGAACAAGACAACTGGCAAGCGGTCTCCCATTATGCCCAAATTTGTTCTGTTCCGGCAAAATGGCTGCCTGCCTTATATCTTGAAGCACTGGAATGGAGTGTGCGGTATTGCCGGCAAATTGATGAACAGCCTGAATAGCATAACAATTCAATTTATTCCCCTGATTGATTTGGCCGAAACCACTGTAGATTCTTAGACGGGTTCTTACTGTTGTCTATGATTAATCGGATATGTCTCATCAAATAAAAGCTTTTATCACATTAGAAATGAAAAAACAGAAATGAGGTTGTATGACTTGCTAAAATACTTTGGCTTACGAAAAAAACTGCTTGTTTTTTTATTGACTCCCATGATTTTAATCTTAACTGTAACTAATTATATCACCTATCAATCGGTCTATAGCACATTAGACAAAAAGACGCAGGAAATGATGCTGGCTTCCTCGCTGCGTGTGGCAAAAGACCTGGAAATGTGGACCAAGGAAAAAGAAGTGCTGGTACTTAACCAGACTGCATTGCTGGGACAAAAGCAATACACCGACAATGAAATTGTTAATTTTCTGACGGCTGCTCAAAATGTCAGTCCCGGCATTCGCAATGTCATACTCAGTCGTGAAAACGGCAGCATATTAGATGCGCAGGCGCAATACCATGCCGGCGGCATTGACCTTCGCCAATCGTCCTGGTATCAAAAAGCGCTGATAACAACAGGATGCGTGTATTCCGATATTTACAAAAACCCCATTGACCAAACGCCAACCATTGCAATTGCACAATCTGTTACAGTAAACGGGAATCCGATCGGAGTTCTCACCATTGAACTTGATTTAAGCTACATCAAAACAATTACTGCGCCTGTCAAAATCGGCGAAACAGGCTATGTGTTTATGCTTGACCGCAATGCTTACTATTTAGCACATCCCAAGTTTAAAATTACCGATCAGCTGCCCAATGCAGCAGAACTAATGCCTGTCTATCAGAAGGAAGAGGCAGGCGTTGCACGCATTGTCTTTGCTGGCATACCGCGTTTCAATGCCTACGCCACAGTGGGTCAGACGGGCTGGATTCTTGTCGGGACCGTCCCAGTCGATGAGGTTTTTCAAGATGCCACTGACATGAACCGTCGCAATTTGATTATTAGTGTGGTCGGCTTACTGCTATTAATCGGCATTATTTTCTTTGTTATAGAAGCAGTCGTTCGGTCGATTCGAACAATTGCCCATTCTGCTGAACAAATTGCAGCTGGAAATCTGCATATAAACAAAAGTTCAGGTGCCGCTAAATTACCACGCGATGAAATCGGGATGCTGGCTGAAAATTTCGATATCATGACCGCCAACTTACGGACTATTGTCAAGCAGGTCTCGGTAAATGCTGAAAAGATAGCGCAGTCTTCTGAACAGTTTACCGTCAGTTCAACTAGTTCATCCACTGCCTCTCAGCAGGTAGCATCCGCTCTGGCAGCCGTATCCAGCGGCGCAGAGCGCCAACTGACGGCAGTTGAGCAAACAGCAGGTGGCGTAAAGAAACTTTCCCACGATATGGATACACTGGCGGCAAGCTCCAGTGAAGCTGCCGGCCTTGCCGATAAAAGCGTAGCTGAAGCCAAAGTCGGCCAACAAGCAGTCCGGCAAGCAGTTGCTCAAATGGATCACATTCACCAGAGTTCGCGGCAAATCGAGACAGCAATCATCAAAGTAACAGCCAGTTCAGGCCAAATTACCCGCATTGTTGATATGATTGCCAACATTGCCGGTCAAACAAATTTACTTGCTCTCAATGCCGCAATTGAAGCAGCACGGGCTGGTGAGGTTGGTAAAGGCTTTGCCGTCGTTGCGGAGGAGGTACGTAAATTGGCGGAAGATTCTCAGGCGGCTGCAAAACAAATCACCACACTGATTAACGAAAACAAAGTGGATATTGACAATGCCGTATCTTCCATTGCCGAAGGAACAAAAAACGTCCAAACAGGAATCACCGTTGTCAATCAAGCCGGACAATCCTTTAATGAAATTGCCGAACAGGTCGCTTTAGCCTCTGTCCAAGTCCGGGAGATATCGACATCACTTAGCCGAATGGCTGCCGAAAGTCAGGAAGTTTCGGCCAAAGTACAAGAAATTAATGGAATCAGCACCGATGCGGTTCAACAAACACAAGCCGTTTTCCAATCTACCCAGGAGCAGTTGCTTGCAGCGCAAGAAATCACAGCTTCAAGCCGGTATCTGCTGGAAATGGCCCGCGAATTACAAAACTCCATACGCAAATTTAAACTATAAATAAACACATAGAGAAGCGTGTCCTGTTAAACGCTATAGCACATTTTGCGAGGAAGAACCTGATGTGAAATACAGTGTTGGTGTTGATCGTGATCTGGAGGATTTGATTCCAGAATTTCTGCAAAAGCGGCAGGAAGATATCAACGCTATTGTAACTGCCGCAGATAGTAAGGACCCTGAGGCATACGGGGTGATTGGCATATACTGAAAGGTTAGAAAGAGAGGGACGCTCAAATGGCCATCTTAATTGTTGACGATTCGATGTCAATCAGGATGTTACTTAAACACTTATTGGAAAAAAACGGATTTAGTGAGGTAATTATCGCGGAAACGGCATTTGCCGCTTTTGACTTATTGGGAATGGACCGGACGGCCTGTGCGCCCACGCACATTGATCTTATTCTCATGGATGTGATTATGCCGGATATGGATGGGATTGAAGCCTGCCGGCTGATAAAAAGCAATCGATGCTTAAAAGACATTCCGATTATTGTCATTACAGCCAGTGATATCACGGAGACGCTGGAAAGGGCATTTACCGCCGGGGCTATGGACTTTATCACCAAACCGGTCAAGCCGCTGGAACTCAAAGCAAGGGTGCTTTCGGCTTTGAAAATCAAATATGAAATCGATCAGCGTAAAGCGCGGGAGGCTGAATTGGTAAAGGTTCTGGAAGAACTGGAAAATGCCAATAGAGAATTAAGCCGCCTGTCTTCGCTGGACGGTTTAACCGGCATTGCGAACAGGCGGCATTTTGAACAAATCTACGATATGGAATGGCGGCAGGCGGCAAGAACAGGCAGCGAACTGTCGGTTCTGTTTCTGGATCTTGATTTTTTTAAATATTACAATGACACCTATGGACACCAGGAAGGCGACGATTGCTTGAAACAGGTGGCGGCAGCCGCAGGCGCGATTTTAAAACGACCGGGTGATTTATTGGCACGCTATGGCGGTGAAGAATTTGTTGTTATTTTGCCGGAGACTTCCCTTGCCGGGGCTGCCAAGGTCGCGGAAGCCATTCGGCAAGCTGTCGAACAGTGCAATATACCGCATAGCGCCTCGCCGATAGCTACGCATGTGACGGTGAGCGTAGGCGTGGCAGGCGGACGAGTAACACAGGGGGACAAGCCGTCCGACTTTATTGCCCGGGCCGATAAGGCGTTGTATGAAGCGAAACACAGCGGCCGCAACCGGGTCAAAGTGGCGGGCAGCTAGTTCTTGAAATACAATAAGAAAAACTGTTAAGGCTGAGTGCTTTGACAGTTTTCTTTTTGCATTTAAGTAGAAAATAGATTTCCGAATTCCTTAGTGCGTTCATTCTCTTAAAGTATAAGTTTGTATTACTTTCACTCAAATATATATTCAGACCATTTCACCGAGAATAAAAAAACCCCAGGAGGTTAATAACTACCCTATGCCAGAAAGGTGGAAAAAGTGATGTTTTGGTTTGGTGGAAAAAAGAAAAAAGATAATCAGCCCATTACCGCTAAAAAAAGTAAAAAAGCCAAGCTGACGGCTTGCTATGAAACCAATCTTACCTGCCTGAAGACAATTTTTCAGGATGACGATCCCATACAGTTTCGTGAGTTCAAAAGCAATAATAACAATAAAATACGGTTTTGCGTTATTTATTGCGATGGTCTGGCCGACTCTGCCATTATTGATGAACATATTATCAAACCGGTTATGCTTGACTATATCCCCGATGATACCAAAATTATCGATAGCCTGATAATGCAAGTCATCCAGACCGATAGCGCAAAAAAAGTCAGCTCTTTTCAGGAAATCATTAATGATGTTACGTATGGAGATACCCTGTTACTTGTGGAAGGATCTCACGAAGCCTTGCTGCTTAACACCAAAAGCTTTACGACGAGAGCAATCACCGAGCCGGAATCGGAAAAAATATTGACAGGACCACGGGAAGGGTTTACAGAAACCTTGACAACCAATTTATCCCTGATCCGGCGCAAACTAAGGACACAGCAAGTGAAAATGAAGTATTACAGCGCCGGTGAGCGAACACATACACAGCTTTGTATTGTCTATATGGATGACATAGTTAACAAAAATATTCTCCGTGAGCTGTATCGGCGCCTGGATGCCATCCACATTGACAGCGTGCTGGATGCCAACTATATTTCCGAACTGATAAGAGACAACACCTGGTCTCCCTTTCGGGCAGTCGGCTATACGGAACGTCCCGATGTAGTGGTGGGAAAATTGCTGGAAGGCCGGATTGCGCTGTTTGTTGACGGCTCTCCTGTGGTATTGACAATTCCCTATTTATTTATTGAAAATTTCCAAAACAGTGAGGATTATTACCTGAATTTTTACTATGCTTCGTTTTCCCGCAGCCTGCGAGTTGTCGGTTTTTTCTTAACGGTTTTGGTCCCGGCATTTTATATTGCCGTTGTCGCTTTTCATCGTGAAATGCTGCCGACATCTCTAATTGTCCACATTGCGACGGAGCGGCAGAATGTACCGTTTCCGGCTGCTTTGGAAGCATTCTTTATGCTGATTATATTTGATATTTTGCGGGAAACCGGCCTGCGCATGCCCACAAATATTGGACAGGCTCTGGGTATAGTCGGTGCGCTGGTTTTAGGTCAGGCTGCCGTCGAGGCTAAGCTGGTGGCAGCCCCAATGATCATTATTGTCGCCATCACCGGTATCACTAACCTGTTGATTCCGCAAATGAACGCACCAGTTTTAGTCGCCCGGTTCGGACTTTTGGCTTTCGCTTCCTCTCTGGGCTTTTTTGGAGTCACGCTGGGAGTCGCCATCTTGCTGATTCATATTCTAAACCTCCGTTCCTTCGGCATAGAACAGCTAACACCCGGCCGAAATCTTCAATACCAGGAAGTTAAAGACACGCTGATCCGCGCGCCCTGGTGGCAAATGCGCGACAGGCCTCTGTCAACAGCAAAAAATATCGTGCGCCAGGACAGCAAAGAGGGGAAATAGATGAAAATTCGCATCCTATTATCGGCGCTGCTTGTGCTTCTTTGCCTGCCACTCAGCGGCTGCTGGAACTACTGGGGCCTCGATGAGATGAGTATTGTTACCGGTATGGCCATTGACAAAGACGAAGAAACTGGTCTCTACCTTCTGACGCTCGAAATCGCGGATACCAGGAAAACATCCAAGGACAATGAGTTAAAGGTACAACACATTGAAGCCGAAGGCGACACCATCTTTAATGCGATACGAAACGCGAAGCGCCGGTTGAGCAACAAGCTTTATGGCGGTCACATGAAGCTTGTGATCATCAGTCGGCAACTGGCGGAACGGGAAGGTATCCTGCCCCTTCTGGAAAACCTGCTGCGTGATGGCGAACCGCGTGAAACCCTCAGTGTTGCCATCGCCCAGAGCAAAAGTGCCAAAGAAATCCTGCTATCCAAAACCATTGAAAGTGCTATCATTTCCTTTGATGTCAATCGATCAATTGAAGAGGACAGTGATACGACTGCCGCTACTCGGTATGTACCGTTATATAAGGCTTATAGCGCCATTAAAGCACCTGGCAATACGTTGGTGCTGCCGGCTTTGCATCAAGTGAAAAACAGTAACGAGCAAGTAATAGAAACCAATGGAATCGCCTTGTTCCGTTCAGACCGCTTAATCGGCTGGCTTTCTCCGGAAAAAACAATGTATTACCTCTTGTTTAAGGATGAAGTACACGGCGGCGCTATTTCCTGCCAATTGGATAAAGAGCAAGCAATAAACACTTCACTGGAAATCAAAAAATGCAGTGCAAAAACGGATTACCGCTTTCATGACGGGCAGCTTACAGTCATCCTTAAGGTAATGCTTTCCATGAACCTGATGGAATTGAACTTACCGCTGAATTTAAGGCAGGCACCGGAGCGAGCCTGGCTGGAGAAAAGAATAGCCGCAGTACTTACCGAACGAGTTTCCGGCTTATTCGTCGAGGCACAAACCATCATCGGCAGCGATATCTTTGGTCTGGGCAATCGCATCTACAAGGATAATCCGGCGCTATGGCGGGAAATTGAAGGCGACTGGGACAATATATTTAAAGAAGCAAAGCTCGTGGTGGAAACTAAGGTGGATTTAGTCAACGCCGGCGTTCTCAAAGGCTATTAGGACGGAGGTATGATATGGAACTGGCAGTTGTAGTAATTTTCTTCCTCCTTACCCTGCTTTTTGATTTTCGGCTTGTACTGAAGCGTGAAAATCCTAAAGAAATATATTTTTATGCCGCCGTCCTTTTGATAAGCATCCCCGTTCTCGTACTGCGCAGCCTCGGGATAAACCTTCCCGATCCCAGCGCATTTATTCAGGAAGCGGTAAAGCCATTTTTTACACTATGAACCTAGGAGAATACCTATATGCAAACAGAATCCATATCGGCGCGCAATATCAGCTGCCTGCTTATTTTATCAATCCTGTGCGGCACAGTGATCAGCGGCTCAACAACTGTCGGGCAGGATTTTTTAATCGCAGTCTTCTTTGCAGGCATGCTCTTCCTGCCACTTATTTATATCTATAGCCGGATTTGCAGCCTGTTTCCGGGAAAAAATCTGTATGATATCATCCAGGTGTTGTTTGGCAAAAAACTAAGCTTTATGCTTATCCTGCTCATGTCCTGCTATGCGCTGATTGTCAGCGCGCTGGTGCTGCGTAATTTTGTGGAGTTCACGGTAGTCATTGCTTTGCAGAATACGCCACGAATACCGCTCATGATTGTACTGGCCGTTGTTGCTGCCTATCTTGCCCAGAGCGGCCCGCGGATATTGGGCAGGTGGTCGCTCATTATCTGTGTGCTCATTATCGGCAATGTTGTTTTTACTATTTTGCTTGCACTTGACACCATCAGTATTGCCAATCTCCAGCCAATGCTGAATCACAGCCCACAGGACATCGCAGCCAATGCCTTTATCTTTGGCTCAATCGCCTTCGGCGAAACAGTACTGGCGATGACTATTTTCGGCAGTCTGAAACGGGGGGAAAGTCCTTACAAGGCGTATTTCGCAGGGATCATCGGCGGCATTTTCGTTCTAATTTTCATTCTTATGCGCAATCTTTTAATTTTGGGGCCGGAAATGATACAAATCGTAAAATTTGCTTCCTACATGGCGGCTCGCATCATTCATTTCGGCAGTTTTTTTGAACGGATTGAAAGCCTGATTTCCTTTAATCTGATTCTTTTAGGGTTAACCAAAATTGCGCTGTGCTTAACCGCCACTTCTTTGGGTATCGCCAAGCTGTTAAAGATCGAAAATTTCACGAAATTGTCGTTGCCGGTATGTCATCTGGTTCTGGCACTCTGCTCCCTTATCTTTAAAAACATGTTTGAAATGTTTGATTTTGCAAAGATTTACGGCTTCCTGGCCGTCCCTTTTCAACTTTTGATTCCACTGGTTATTTGGTTAACAGCAGAAATTAAAATACGAAAAAAACAGTCCGTCTAAACGCACGGCAACGCTTATTATAAAAAACCTTCATAAGTAATGATTTTTTCTCCAACACCAGAAGGCCGCGAATCATTCGCGGCCTTCTGGTTGTTCGCCTGCTTGTCCGGGAAACAGGACTACCATAATTATCTATGATTAATTTTGAGCGTGTCTTTTTATATCAGCCGCTCAATTGTAATATCCTGTAGCGGGTGGTAAAGTTAAATCAAATAATTATTGTTTAAAAATAATTATTTGATAACGGTCTTTATCAGAAATTCTGATGGATGTCCGGACGCCATCAGAAAAACAAGATTGAGAAGGAAAAGGTGATCAAAATTAAAGCGTTAACGAACGGCAAGTCGGCCCATAAACCCCGTCTGCTCGCCGCAGTGATTGCCTTCAGTCTTTGCAGTGGCTGGGCCAATAGCCCGGCTCATGCCGCCACTACTACCGTGCCCGAGAGCGAGACCGCAACAGGTGCCGTTTTGAGTTCGTACGACGTGCAATATGTGTACGGCACTGCCAATGGCACCGTGGCCAACCAATTTAGCGGTCAGATAGTTTACAACGCCGGTACGGCCAACAACACTACGCTCTACGATAGTGCCAAGCAATACGTTTTGTATAACGACAGCAGGGCCAACAACACCATACTGAACGGTAGTTCCATTCAAGGCGTTTACAATAGTGCCGTTGCCAATGACACCCAGCTGAACGGTACTGCGCAGCAAGTAATTTACAACACCGGAACAGTCAACACCACCATACTTAACGATAGTTCCAAGCAGATATTTTACGGTAACGGTACAGCCAACACCACCACCCTGAACGATGGTTCCTATCAGTGGGTTTACAATAGCAGCATTGTCAATGACACTCAAGTGAACCATAATGCGTATCAAGTGCTCAACGACACCAGCACAGCCAATAGGACCACATTGAACGGTAGTTCCATTCAGGATGTTTACAATAGCAGCGTTGTCAATGACACCCTGCTTAACAATCAGGCAAAGCAATATGTTCACGGTAACGGCACGGCCGATAGAACCACACTGAACGGCAGTTCCGTTCAAGTTGTTTACAATAGCAGCGTTGCCAATGACACCCGGCTTAACAATCAGGCAAAACAATATGTTTACGACCTCGGTACGGCAAATAACACTACGCTCTACGGTAGCACTATGCAGTTGATTGACGACAGTGGCATAGCCAGCGGCACAGAACTCAACGATAACGCCACACAGGTGGTATATGGCAACGGCACGGCCAATAGCGCGGTGCTCAACAACAGCGCCTTGCAGGAAGTGTACGGCAACGGTATTGCCAATAACACCATACTTAATAGCAACACTGCGCAGGCAGTATTCCAAACAGGTACGGCCCATGACACGGTGCTCCGTGACGGCTCTTTGCAACAGGTTTACGGTGACGGTAAAGTTTACCGGACCGAGGTCAACGATCAGGCCGCCATGGTGGTGGAGAGCGGCGCTACCGCCTATGACACCACCGTGAACAGCGGCAGCCTCTACCTCAGGCAGAATGCTGTACTTACAAATGATAATGCCGCCTTTGGCGCGGCGATAAAAATCAACAGCGGCGGCACGCTGTCCGTCGTAGAAAATGGCGCGGGCGTCGACGGCAACGTCACTATGCAGGGCGGAACCATCGCCTTTATGCGTCAGGGCGCCAGTTACGCTAACGCCTTGACCGGCCTGACCCTCAATGCCGTTGACGGCTACAAGACGCTCACAGTCAATGGCGGCCTGAACGGTGGCGGGCAGCTGGCCATGAGCGCCAATATCACCGCCGGCACCAGCGACCGCCTGATCGTAACCGGCAATGTCAGCGGCAGCTACCAGGTGGGCTTTACCAGCGACGCCACCGCGGCGGCCGACGGCAGCGAAACCGTCCAGGACGTCATTCAACCAGGCGGCGGAACCGGAGTGTTCAACGGCAGAGTCGAATACGGCGGCTATCTGTATGAACTTAAGCAGGACGAGAACGGGTACTGGGACCTGGCCGGCTCGGGTAAAATCTCTTCCAGCGGCTCGGCCTCATTCAGCACCTTCAGTGCCGGCTATCTTCTGAGCTACGCCGAAACCACCACGTTGTACCAGCGGCTGGGCGACCTGCGCCGGGGCGAAGCATCCGACGCCCCCTGGGCGCGGGTGTATGGCGGCCGCTTCTCCAGCGGGTCCGATGCCCAGGTGAGCGGGTACGGCATGTCCTATCGCGGCATCCAGGCCGGCCTGGACCGTAAACAGGATACCAGCCGGGGCGCCGTCTACACCGGCGGCATGCTCGGCTACACCTCGGCCAGCCAGAGCTACGACGCCGGCAGCGGCTCGACCGGTTCCACGACACTGGGTTTTTACCGGACCTTTATTGACCCGAAAGGACACTACATCGACCTGGTAATCAAATACGGCTGGATGAAGAGCGGCTACAAAGTGCTTGATACCGCTTCAGTCTGGGTCGAAGGCGACATGAGTACCTGCGGACCGGTACTCTCGCTGGAAGTGGGAAATCGGCTGTATCAGGACAAGGCCAGTAAAGAGGGCTGGTATCTGGAGCCCCAGGCCCAGCTCAGCCTTGGACGGCAGAGCGGCGGGAGCTTCATCGCCTCCAACGGCCTGTCTGTGGATGTCGACAGTTATACCTCTGTCCTTGGCCGCCTGGGGATTATAGTAGGCCATGAAGTCAAAAAAGGCGACCAGCCGGTGAACGCCTATGGCAAGATCTCCTATGTAAAAGAATTTGAGGGAGATATCGGCTTTTCCCTAAATGGCAGCCCGGTGAAAGAAAAGCTGGGAGACTCCTGGTGGAGCTATGGCGCCGGAGTTACCGCCCAACTCGGCAATGACAGCAATCTCTATCTGGATGCAACGCGGACCAGCGGCGGCAAGTTCAAGCAGTCCTGGTAGCTCAACGTGGGCTTGCGCGGACAATTTGGTTAGCAAGATGCATCGCTGCGGCAGTAGCTCAGATCAGCTTAGGCAGCAACAAAGAATATTGGAAGACACAATACGGCTGTTCCCGGACTGATTGTCGGGAACAGCCGTATTCCGATACCGGCGAATCAATATGGCCGGAGCAGGTGCAATTTCTACCGGCATTAAAGTGGAGACAATTCGAACGCTGATATAAGTTCGACGGTGCATTTCTATAACAGGAGTCTAATTGAGACACCAAATAATCGATGATATGCTGATAAAAGGGAAAAGATTACCATTGCCCGGTTACATAGGTATTCGGATGCTTTGAAACGGGTATGAACGTCGCTACGCTAAGTGAGATGGGAGCATCAGACTATGGATATTTTTCGCATCACCCAAAACATTGAAATTATTGAGGAAGATAAGGAAACCGGGAAAAGAGAGTTTTATTTCAGCCGGATTGAGGATGTATTGGAGGAATCCCTCTTTATTACACCTCCATTCCGGAAAGGGTTTTATCTTCCCCCAAGACACGGAAGAAAAATTGTGGCGAGGCTGCCGGCCGATACTTGCTCTTATCTTTTTGAAGCCGTTTTGTTGGCGCATCATTCTTCATCTTCATCACCTCCTCTGTGGGAGATCTCGCTGCCAAACACTATTAAGCGGGTTCAAATGAGAGAATTTGTAAGACTAAGCATTGCTGTAGAAATAAAAATGGAATTAACGGATGCAGCCGGCTCAGAACAGAGCATAGTTGCCGTGTCAAAAAATATCAGCGCCGGCGGGGTGCAGGTTATCTTGGCGAAACCGCTGCCAGTGAAAACAAAACTTAATATGACATTTTCTTTTTGGCCAGAAGAACAGTTTCAGGCGGAAGGAGAGATTGTCCGGATTATCCCGCCGGAGCAAGAGGGCGACAAGTACAGCGCCGGGATAAGATTCAGTAAAATTAATGAAAAAACCAGGCAGCAGATTATTAAATTTATTTTTCAGGAACAAGTGGAGCAGCGAAAGAAAAGGAACTCTTTGAATAGCGCCACTTAATTCAAAAATTCCGACTCAAAGAACAAACGCCTTACCATCTGCGAAAACACGACAATATTTAAAAATACTGGGCAGTCCCGTGAAAGCCGGGACTGCCCAGTATGGTATCAAATCAACTTAATTGCACAACAGTTAAAGAGCGATTCATATAACCTAGAACAGGAAAATCCGTACTAATACTTGCTCCTACTTCATCTCCTGCTGATAAAGCGGCTTGAACGACAAACGTTGAACTACTTCTATTAGCTATTTTGAAAAAGGTAGTAGTATCGCCAAAAATTGGCACACCATTAACAGTAATAATAGCATTTAGATATGGTTGATCCGGATCTGGATCAGTAGTGGCTTCAGCGTTAATAGATATTGTTATTTGATAAATTCCGCTTTCTCCCACCACTAATTCATTACCCGACAGACTAACTGTGATAGTAGTTGATAAAGGTCCAGCCACACTAAATGGTACGGACTCGAATGTTGCCCCTGGCGTCTCTACACTACTTCCTCTTAGAGATCCAAAAGCTAAAACGACTTCTCCCGTATCACCTGTTGCTCCAGTGGCGCCTGTCGGCCCGGTATCTCCTGTTGCTCCAGTTGCACCAGTCGGCCCGGTATCTCCTGTTGCTCCTGTTGCGCCGGTTGGCCCAGTATCACCCGTTGCTCCAGTGGCGCCTGTTGGCCCGGTATCTCCTGTTACTCCAGTTGCACCTGTCGGCCCGGTATCTCCTGTTACTCCAGTTGCACCTGTCGGCCCGGTATCTCCTGTTGCTCCTGTGGCACCTGTCGGCCCGGTATCTCCTGTTGCTCCTGTGGCTCCAGTGGCGCCGGTTACCCCAGTATCACCGGTGGCTCCCGTAGCGCCGGTTACCCCAGTATCACCGGTGGCTCCCGTAGCACCTGTTGCCCCAGTATCACCGGTGGCTCCCGTAGCACCTGTTGGACCGGTAGGAGTAATATCTTCAATTGTCACAATTGCAGAGCCTTCAGTCACAGTAATATCCAGTGTCGTGGATTGGAAGATTAAATTCTCACCAAACCCTACAATGGCTGTCCCCACAGGGCCAATCACGTTAAAGAGAGTTTCTCCGGTATCAAAAGTTCCCGTAGGCCCAGTAGGTCCGGTCGCTCCGTCGGCTCCTGTAGCACCTGTCGGACCGGTCGCTCCGTCAGCTCCGGTAGCACCTGTCGGGCCAGTCGCTCCGTTGGCTCCAGTGGGTCCTGTCAGGCCGGTTGCTCCGGAGGCTCCGGTAGCACCTGTCGGGCCAGTCGCTCCGTTGGCTCCAGTGGGTCCTGTCGGGCCGGTTGCTCCGTCGGCTCCGGCAGCACCTGTCGGGCCGGTCGCTCCATCAGCTCCGGTAGCACCTGTTGGGCCAGTCGCTCCGTCAGCTCCGGTAGCACCTGTCGGGCCGGTCGCTCCGTCAGCTCCGGTAGCACCTGTCGGGCCGGTCGCTCCGTCGGCTCCGGTAGCACCTGTCGGGCCGGTTGCTCCGTCAGCTCCAGTGGGCCCTGTCGGGCCGGTTACTCCTGTTGCTCCTGTCGGTCCAGTTGGTCCTGTTACTCCCGTGGGGCCGGTAGGACCGGTCGATAAGTTGGAACCTAAACAGTTGTTAATTATAACCGTAGGTTCACAACAGCAGTCTTGCTCGTGAGGATAATGGTGATGCCCGCGATAACTGATATCTTCTACTTTATCGCTATGGTATTTTCTGTCCATACGCTAACCTCCAATATAATACTACATACAAAAAATCACTTTACATCATTATATGTAGCATTACATAACCGTGCTTTAATAATAATGAGCGCTAAAACTTAATATGTTTAGATTAGCGTGGGCAGGATCATCCTACCATCTCACAGAATCGTATTCTCTTTCTCTATAACGTTACTGTGGATGGGGGACGGCACATTACCATCACCCATCCACACCATTCACTGTTATCCTCTATCGCTGTAGTAACAATATAAATGACATACGCAATACGATATAGTCCGGCCACAGTAGTCTCACAGCTCAGTATTTGCTCCATTAACTGTAACAACCGATAATATTTGTTGGTCCGGTAAAGGAATAATTGTAGGCGTAATCAAATTAATGGGTATATTATCATTTTGGTTATTTGCTGCAAATGCAATAGCCAGGTTTATGATGGTACCGGTGCTACCGTTGGGACCTGCTGGGCTGGTTGTTTTAGGAAGAAAAATCAGGTGCCCAACCTCATTACGCTCAGATTAGCACTTGTACCTGCGCCAAACAAAACGCTCCCGCCGGTAACGCTTGACAATGCCAAGGTCAGCACATCGCCTGCGGCCAGGGTTACAATAGCACTGAGCGTTACCGTCTCAAAAGCAGAGGTTAATACGATAGTGCTAATCAAAGACGGCTGCGAAAACAGCCCATTGATTTGTACGCCGGCAAGCACACCGAAATCACCACTGGTGGACTGTAGCTGAATAAAATATTCCACACGGTAATCTCCAGCAATGTCAATGGTGATACTGTCAGTCCCTAACGTCACGTTGGTGTTTGCCATACTTTCTGGCAGTACAACGCCTTCCTCACCGTCTGCAGGAATGGTAATAATTTGAGTGCTGTCATTGTACAAACCACCATAAGCCAGTATCGCTTCGGGGCCGGTAGCTCCAGTTTCTCCAGTTGCTCCGGTATCACCGGTCGGGCCTGTCGAACCAGTAGCACCGGTTTCTCCAGTTGCTCCCGTAGCGCCAGTAGGACCTGTAGGGCCTGTAACACCGGTTTCTCCGGTTGCTCCGGTATCGCCTGTCGGACCGGTAGGTCCAGTAGCACCGGTTTCTCCGGTTGCTCCGGTATCGCCTGTAGGGCCGGTAGGTCCAGTAGCACCGGTTTCTCCGGTTGCTCCGGTATCGCCTGTAGGGCCGGTAGGTCCAGTAGCACCGGTTTCTCCGGTTGCTCCGGTATCGCCTGTCGGACCGGTAGGTCCAGTAGCACCGGTTTCTCCGGTTGCTCCGGTATCGCCTGTAGGGCCGGTAGGTCCAGTAGCACCGGTTTCTCCGGTTGCTCCGGTATCGCCTGTAGGGCCGGTAGGTCCAGTAGCACCGGTTTCTCCGGTTGCTCCGGTATCGCCTGTCGGGCCGGTAGGTCCAGTAGCACCGGGTTCTCCGGTTGCTCCGGTATCGCCTGTCGGGCCGGTAGGGCCAATAGCACCGGGTTCTCCGGTTGCTCCGGTATCGCCTGTCGGGCCGGTAGGTCCAGTAGCACCGGTTGCTCCGGTATCACCGGTCGCGCCTGTAGGACCTGTAGGGCCAGTTTCTCCAGTTGCTCCTGTAGCGCCGGTCGGGCCTGTAGGGCCGGTAGGAGTAATATCTTCAATTGTCACAATTGCAGAGCCTTCAGTCACAGTAATATCCAGTGTCGTGGATTGGAAGATTAAATTCTCACCAAACCCTACAGTGGCTGTCCCTACAGGGCCAATCACGTTAAAGAGAGTTTCTCCGGTATCAAAAGTTCCCGTAGGCCCAGTAGGCCCAGTAGGTCCAGTCGCTCCTGTCGGTCCGGTTACTCCCGTTGTTCCTGTAGCGCCTGTCGGCCCAGTTGGTCCTGTTGCTCCTGTAGCGCCTGTCGGCCCAGTTGGTCCTGTTACTCCTGTAGCGCCTGTCGGCCCAGTTGGTCCTGTTACTCCCGTAGTGCCTGTCGGTCCGGTTACTCCTGTTGCTCCTGTAGCACCTGTCGGCCCAGTTGGTCCTGTTACTCCCGTAGCTCCTGTTGGTCCCGTGGGGCCGGTAGGACCTGTCGACAAGTTGGAACCTAAACAGTTGTTAATTATAATCGTGGGTTCACAACAGCAGTCTTGCTCGTGAGGATAATGGCAGCATTCCTTTTGGGGAGGCTTGTGGCAATACTCCTCTTCATGACCGCAGCTACCATGTGACAAGGGACCTGGCGTTTCAAATTGCACGCAATGGTGATGGTGGTGCTGATAAACTTTTCTTACCATTCGACGGCTGATATCTTCAGCTTTATCTCTATGATATTTTCTGTCCATATGCTAACCTCCACATAATACTACATACAAAAAACACTCTATCCCATTATATGCAGTATTACATAAATGTGCTTTCGTAATGAACGCAAAAAACAAAAATGGCGCCGTTAGAAAAACGACGCCATGCTGTTTAATTTATTGTATCTTACAATAGCCCTTTCTAACTTTGTCCGTTAAAGTTGGACAGTCTATTTTTTATGAAGCATTTTGCAACACCCTTTTCTGTTTTTGGTTTGCAAATAATACTCCTAGATTTTTTCATTGTATACCTGTCGAAACTTGAGCGCCATTCCCAGTGCCAACCTGATCTCAAAGTCATCCAGCGAGACCCCCAGCACCGCTTCAATCCGCTGTTTGCGAAACAGAATAGTCTGACGATGTACGTAAAGCTTTTTGGCCACCAGCTTTAGATTATTCGTTTGCAGGATCTTCTCCAGCGTACCGAGCAGTTCGGTTCCCTGGCTTCGGTCATATTCCTCCAGTTTGCCCAGCATCCGCTCAACAAAGTCCAGTACATGGCTTTTATCCCGTATGGCCGGAAAAAATTGAAAGACCCCAATATCCAGATAATGATGCACTACCTGATCCATCCCTAGCTTGCGGCCCAGTTCCACCGCCGTACGGGCCTGTCCGTACACTTTGGCAAACTGCCAGAACGTGCCGGAGTGAAACTCAGCAATCCCGATGCTAAACCTGGCCTCCGGCGCATACTGACCCACCACTTCCAGCCAATACCTGGCCTGCTCCAGTTCCCGGGCCTGGTCCATCTTTCCGTCCGTCCCTACCGGAACAAGGATGGCAATCCCGCCCTTGCTCTCCCAGACAATGACGCCCGGTTCGCCGGCTAGGCCCGCCATCAGCGCTTCAAGGACCGGCTGAAGTTCCTCTCGCCGTTCCTGCCAGTCGTCGATCGGCTTGCCCGCCCAGGTTTTCAGAGCCAGCAAATAACAGGAAAAGTCCTGCGCCAGATTGAGCTTTACCTGCCATGCCTGGTCGAGAAGTTCCTGCGATGGCGTAATTTTCCCTTCGGCCAAATCATTTAGCAGGTCCCGCTGCCGCCGCTTTTCATAAGTTAACTCCAGCAGTTTTTTCGTTTGGTTCTGGTCTGTAATATCCGTCCAATAGCAGGCGGCAGTCGCCTTTCCCTCCCACCGGTAACTCAAGGGCGCAATCCGCACATCAAATATCCGCTGTCCCCGGGCAAGTTCCAACATACACTCCTCAAACCGCAGCATACCCTGTTCGGTTACATAGCCGATTCCCCACAGGAGCCGGTGCGCTAATTCGTCCGGCAATAATCCGGCAAGGTTTTGTCCGGTCCAGGCTGTCTCCGCGTCTGCAACCAGCAGTTGATTATTATCAAACACCTCCACTACCGTTCCCGCCGTATCCACGATCATTCCGGCTCCCGGCATAGCCCGGGAAAACTCCCGCAGCCTCAGCTCCGCCTCCCGTTTGGCCTCTTCCATCGCCCGCTGCCGGGTGATATCAGTGACTGTGCCATAAATTTCATATGGGCGGCCACTGGAATCGGTCCGTACTTCGCCGCTGACCCATACCAGCCGCTTGGTCCCGTCAGGCAGCGTTAGCGGCACTTCGAGCCCCAGCTTGTCCTGTCCGGATAGCCAATCAAGGTCTTCCCAACATTTAAGCTGGGCCGCACTCTCTGGTTCAAGCCGCGTCCAGAAAACATTCCGGCCCTCTGCCTCCAGTTCCTTCCGGTTCGTGCCATACAGTGCCAGCAGCCCGTCCGAGCAACGGAACCTTCCGTCCTGCAGGATGAGATGCCAGCTGCCCGTACCACCGATTTTTTCCGCCTCCAGCAGTTGCCGCTTCATCTCCTGCTCTCCGGTCACATCCATAGCCGCCACAACGACCTTTTTCACCTGGCCGTCCACCGATAAAACCGGCTGATACTTGCCGTAGGTCCAGAAATCACCGACCACCTCCGCCGGCCGGTACATATCGATAAATTCCATTGTTTTACCTGTCAAGCATTCGGCAAACAGTTGCTTGTGTTTCTCCTCCAAACCGGCCGGCACAACCTCGAAGAAGTAGTATTCCCGCGCACGGTCCTGGTCGATGCCGCGATTATCAGCAAAACGCTGGTTAATCAATAAAAACCGTCCCTCACTGTCCACGCAGCCAAGCATGCAAGGCGCGACGTCCCAGATCACCTGCAGAAACCGTTCGTTGTCGGCTAGTTGGTGAAATAGATCTGCCAGATTTTTCTGCTGGCCGAGGCTGCGACTGATCCCGATCTCTTCGAACCCGCCGTCAGCCCGACGGAAAAAACAAAGAGCCATTTCCGTCCACACAGTCGTTCCGTCCTTGTGCGGCTGTTCAACAATATCAAGCAGATGGACATCCCCGGTGGTGGCAGAGGGAATTCGCTCCAGCCAGCCTGGCAGTTTCTGCAAAACCTGCCGGTAAGATGCCGGCGTCAACATCTCTTCCATTGGACGGCCGATAAGCTCCTCCGGTTCGTATCCCCGCACCTGTTTGATTGACGGACTGACATAGGTCACTGTCATCGTCTCCAAGTCGAGCCGCCAGATGACATGGTTCATCAGCCCCGTCAGCATCTGGAGGTACGCCTTCTGTCGAATTTCTTCATCTACATCCTCTGTCATCGTGCCACTGTCATTGCCAGTCGCATCGGCATACTGATTCATCACGCCCCACCTGCCTTTTACCTAACTAAATTATATATATCACCGTTTTATTGATTAGATAATAATAGCAACCCGGCTGCCTGCTGCCTGGTATAATCTGTACCGCTCCGAATTATATCCACGGCAGAATTGACGCTTCTCCCATTTTCTTATTAGCATTATATTATGTATTGCAGAACATTCTTTGATAATACTCGCCAAATATCCTCATCAATCCTAAAAAAAAATCGAGGCGTTTACATTTATATAAACAAGCGCAAGGAGGTTTATGGAATAGTTTATGAGTTCAACCAGCTTGCTTGCTTTTTTGGAAAATCTGTCCCGTCAGCGTCATCTAACCGCCATCAGGCAGGGCATGGTAGCAAGCATGCCCCTTGTCCTGCTTGGTTCCCTGACCATCATGTTCATCAGTCTGCCTTTTGCAGCCTATCAGGAGTTTTTATCCCGCCATCTTGGCACAAATGCCGACCTGTTTGCCAATCGCATCATCGAAGGTACCTATAATATCCTGTCCCTCGTGTTTGTCATTGCTATCAGCTATTTCCTGGCCAAAGAACATCCTGTGCTTTGCCGGAAACAGTTCAACCCTTTTCTGATTTCCCTGTTATCCCTCTCCTGCTTCATTGTCTGGATGCAACCGGTGATGAAGGGCGCGGCGGGTTCTATGCCTACCCCCAGTTACGGCATCATCAGCACCTTTCCCGCCATCGTCACTGCCGTAGTCACGACCGAACTGTTTGCCTGGCTGGCCTGCCGGCCAGCGCTCATCATCAAGTATACCCCAAACAGCGTCGACCCCATACTGACTCAGATTACACGCATTTTGCCGGCGCTCACGCTGACCATTCTGATTTTCGCTGCGGCCAAGATGGCTTCAGACACCGTCGTATTTACCCATTTGAGCGCACCCTTCTACGCCTGGCTTCGCCAGTTGTTTGGCACTGTGGAAAACCAGCTTGCCCAGCTTTTGCTCTTTACCTTGCTCTCCCATTTGCTCTGGTTATGCGGCTTGCACGGCATCAACATCCTGCACGCCATCTTAGACCGCATTGATCTTGTCGACGTCTATACGATAGCCCATACGACTTTGGGCAACGTCAGCACTGCGGCACCGGCCCTGAACAAAACCTTTCTGGAAACTTTCGCCTATCTTGGCGGTTCCGGTTCGTCTCTGTGCCTCATCCTTGCCTTCTTTCTCGCCTCACGCCGGGCCAAGACCGATCCTCTAATCAAATTCGCCCTGCTTCCCGGCCTTTTTAACATTAATGAGGTTCTGATCTTTGGCCTGCCCATCCTGTTTAACCCCGTCTATTTCCTGCCATTTCTTCTCGTCCCTGTTATCAGCATATTACTGGCCTATTTTGCGATTATTAGCGGGCTGGTCCCTCCCATCACCCAGCCTGTCGGCTGGACCACTCCACCGATTTTGAATGCCTATCTCGCTACCGGTTCCATAGCAGGCGTCATCCTGCAGCTCTTGACCCTGACTATAGGGACCGTTATGTATTTCCCCTTTGTCCGCCTGCACGAAAAGAGCCGTCAGGCCGCTCTTTGGCAGGCTTTTTCTGATTTCCTGGAGGAAATTGAGACCAGACCGGTCCACCTCACCAAACCGTATCTCGACCGGCAGGATGCGGTCGGTGCTCTGGCCCGCCGTTTGTATGCCGATCTCAAAGAGGATCTGGCCGGGGACAGGCTCTGCCTTGAATACCAGCCCCAGGTCAATGCCGCTGGCCGCGTAATCGGCATCGAAGCCCTGCTGCGCTGGCCCCATCAGCACTATGGCCGGATTGCGCCACCGATTACGATCACCATCGCGGAAGAAAGCGGGCTCATCCTCGATCTCGGCCGCTGGGTACTCCGGGAAGCCTGTCGGCAGCAGAAAGAATGGGAAAATGCTGGCAATTCCGGTCAGCGGATAGCAGTCAATGTTTCGGCCCTCCAGCTCGAATGTGAAACCCTGGACCGGGATATAGCCGACGCCCTCAGCGCCGCCGGCCTCTCGGCTAGTCAGTTGGAGATTGAAATCACCGAGACTGCAGCCTTAAAAAACCCTGCCGCCACCAACGCCATTTTGCACAATATACGCCAAACCGGCGTGCGTATTGCCATTGATGATTTCGGAGCCGGCCATACCTCGCTCCTCTATCTCAAAAACTATCCCATCGACATCCTCAAAATTGACCGCATCCTCAGCCAGGATGTCCTGACCGACAAGAACAGCCAGGAAATCATTGCCTCCATCACCAGTTTGTGTGCTTCCCTCCATATTGAAACCATCACAGAATTTGTTGAGACCGAACTGCAGCGGCAAAAACTGGCCCAGCTCGGCTGTGGAATCTACCAGGGCTATCTCTATAGTCCCGCTCTGCCGGCCAACCAAGCTGCCGCGTATATCCGGCAGCAGAACCAAGGTATCAGCAATACCGGCTAAGCGGTATCAGCAAATCCAGGAGGTAATGATGAAAGCGTATTGTTTGCTCTTTTTCTCTATTGCTATTTCCGCTCTCCTACTCATACCCCAGAGCGTCCGGGCCAACGATTTCACCCTTACCGGACTGATTGACGCCAGATTCAATGTGAAACAGGCAGACGGTCATAAGATTCCGTCCGGCAGCACCTATCGCAACGGCTTTAGCTATAACCTGGAATTATATCCACAAATTAAGCTGCAGGACAACTGGACAGTGACGGCTGTTATCGCGCATGCGAAAAACGCTACCGGCAAAACCGAAGACCCCTTTGACCTGTACCGTGTAGCCGTCAACGGTCAGATCAAAATGACGGACGTGACGGTCGGCTCATTCAAATATTGGCCGATGAATGGACTGCTCCATGGCGATGCCCGTCTGGACGGCATAAAGCTGATATTGGGCCACAAACTGCGCACCACAGCCGTGATAGCCAAAGACAAGGGCTGGCGGCACAGCAATCAACACTACCGGGCCCTTCATTTTACGACCAAATTGTCTTCCGGAATTAACCTGCGGGGCGGTTTTTTTACACAGGATCAAACGGCCGGCACTAAAAAGCTGGGTGCAGTCGGCCTGGATCTTCCCTGTAATGACCTGCTCACGCTGACCGTAGATTATGCCTTCGCCCCTGCCTCCGGTCCTGGCAACAAATCCTATATTGCCGGGTTTAATTATCGCGGCGGAAAGACCCCGCTGGCTAAAAAAGGGCAGGCAGGCGCCTGGCTGCACTGGCTTCAGGCAACGCCTAATGCCACTATCAACGCTGATACGGACATCCCGGATATGGACGGCTGGCATAACAACAACGGCAACCGCGGCATTGCTGCCGGAGTGGCCTGCATGCTGGCTGACAATATCAAATGGAGTGCAAAATATATGAATTATACCGACATCGTTAGCGACCAAAAAAGCCAGGTTTACCGAACGCAGGTTGAATTATTCTTCTAGCTTTGCCCCGGTGCTAAACTGTCGCTGCTTATCTCGACACCTGGCCGCACCCGCCCGAATGAAAACCGAATGCAGGTTTTTCTGATGACTAACTCGATCTAAGACTCCCGCTTCTCCAAGCGGGAGTAAGGGCGACTAAGTCCCTGGATAAGTACGACTAAGCTCAGATGGAGGTAAAATTCCACCTGAAGCAGTCTTACTTTATATCAGCCTTTCCAGCCGGGCCAGCTTTGGCATAAAGCTAGTGCTCATCATGCCAAAGCCGTTGGAAGTCACCTCGCTGGCCCTGTTCTGTCTGTACCTCCCTCTATATCATTTGAGCATTTTGGGGATTTTGCTTCAGGATTTATCTGATTACAAAATCTTATTTTTATTGTATAGTAATGATTTCTATTTACAATTGATCATCTGATATAAAACGAAGCCTCGAAAATTATATCACTGGTATAACCTGGACAAGTTCACAATGATATTAGCTGCCCAATTATTTAGCCCAACTGTACTCACGTAATACCTTAGCCTTCTGCGCCAAAATGCCTATTGCCAGACTTATACTTTAGCAGTGGAGCGCAAAAACCACCTGCTCCACTGGCTAAAATGAAAAATTAAAAGCCTTAGAACCTATTGGTTCAAGGCTTTTTCACTTTATCAATGCTCCAACCCCAAATACGCTGTCTGCTACATGCCCTACCACTGTTTATCAAATAAGAGAATTGTATTTTTTTGTCGATATTTGACATTGTTAGGCATTCCCTCCAATGATATAGTAAGTATCTCCAATAGTCGATCCGGCCTATCATTACCTTCCCTGATCTGATAATCCCCTGTAATGAAAAGAATAGTCTCCTCCTGTTTAGACAGACTACTAAGATAATCTAGATCAATTATAGGGGGAAATAAAATGCCAACACTATATGAAACCTCGAGATTACTTGCTTCTCAATCCTACCAGCAATGGGTATCGACAGAGCTTTTTTCCTTCGGTTGGTTCTTTACATTGGGTGTACTGGCCATTATTTATGTCATCTGGCTGAAGTTAGTTGATACTAACAGGTTAAGCCAGCTTTTACTAATGGGTTATAGGTTTTGTAATAGGAGAACTTGTCTTAATTGAATTATTCGGAGTAACCGAATACAAAATTCGGCCCATACCGTTTATTCCACCCTTGTTTATCGTAAGCATAACTAAAGCTCCGGTATTATTTATGCTTGCCCAACAGTATTCTACTTCATGGAAAATTTATGCATTGTGGGCAGCTGCCGGATCGGCAGTTCTTTCTTTTGTACTTTTCCCGTTATATTCTCTGATTGGTATTTTTCAATTACATAACTGGAATTACTTTTATCAGTTTATATATATGTTTACTGATGGATTAGTTGCCAGAGGACTTCTGCTTTTAATTCTTAGCCTCGAACAAGGTTACTCCTTTAGGAATGGGTTAAATCAGGTTTTTGGGGGTCTACAGCCGGCGGCTGCCAAACCTCTTGCTATGGAAAAAAATGAGAAAACAGACACTGAACAATAAAACCACGAAATTTTTACGGCCATCCCGCCCCTATTTCAAGAACCAGGATCTATGTTTATTATTTCAAATATAATCCTTTTAATTTTTATTACAATAGAAACCGACTCTGCGAGATAGCTGGGTTTTAAAACAGGTCAAATACCGATGTGAAAGGGCTGCTTAATCGACAGCATGCCCGAATATGTTTAGCCACGCTCAAGGGAAGCATATATAATAGTTTCCACAGCCGTGAAGCTTTACTCATAAGGCTTCACGGGCTGTGTTTTTTCAGCCAAACTGTGCACTCCACGTGCATCGTCTGCACAAACATATCCACCGGCGGCGTTTACTAATTCCCTTACGGAAATAGGAACGCCGTTTTTCCTGCCCTTATGTTCTGATGTTACAAGCAGAAGCAGAAAAATCCTTGTATTGGGAAAATACGTTAAAACATATTGACATTTATCTATATAACAGCATACAATAATACATAGATAAACATCTATGCGAGGTGATTCTATGGAAGATATCTATGTTTGCAATGTCGGGCTTTTCAAAGCACTAGCAGATACTAATCGTTTGATGATTGTTGATATGCTTTCCTGCGGGGAGTTATGCGCCTGTAAAATTTTAGAAAAATTCAACATCACACAGCCGACTTTATCCCATCATATGAAAATCCTTTGTGACTCTGGCTTGGTAAAAGGGCGTAAAGAGGGAAAATGGACTTACTATTCGTTAGATGAAAAAATGGTTGAGGATTTCAAAGCATTTTTAAGCAATATCACCAGTAGCAAGGCAGATTGTATCTGTAATAGTGAGGGAGTCTGTAACTGGAAATGAATTCAAGGAGAGATGTTGTCATGAAAAAAATGGCTATCTATGAACCTGCTATGTGTTGTGAAACCGGCATTTGCGGTGTTAGTGTCGATCCTGAGCTAATCCGTATATCAACCGTATTGAATGCCCTTAAAAAGAATGGTGTGGAAGTAAAACGGCATAACCTGAGCAATGCGCCTATGGAGTTTGTCAATAACAAAGTAATCAATCAATATATCAATGAAAAAGGCCCGGAGGGATTACCGGCAGTCCTACTTGATAACGAAATTATCATAACAGGCCGCTACCCTGCCAATGATGAATTCATTAAACTGCTTGGCATCCCCGAAAGCTATCTGAGTGAGCCGAAAACTGCCAATAAAGGTGGTTGCTGCGGCTCTGATGGGAAATGCTGTTAAGAAGTAAAAAGATGAAACCATTAGGGGGGCAAGAGTGTGCAAGCATTTAATCCGCGTGAGATACCATTAACAAAATATTTGTTTTACACCGGTAAAGGCGGTGTTGGCAAAACCTCTGTCGCCTGTGCTACAGCGGTGACACTTGCCGACAACGGTAAAAAGGTCTTACTAATCAGCACCGACCCAGCCTCCAACTTGCAGGATGTATTTACAACAGAGCTTGACAGTAAGGGTAAACCAATTAAGGAAGTGCCCAACCTGGTTGTCGCAAATCTTGACCCCATCCAAGCAGCGGCAGAATACCGTGAAAGTGTTGTCGCGCCTTATCGCGGCAAACTGCCGGATTCGGTTATCGCCAATATGGAAGAACAATTATCCGGCTCCTGTACGGTGGAGATTGCCGCTTTCAATGAATTTTCTAATTTCATCACAAACGGAACTACGGAAAAGGAATACGACTATATTATATTTGATACCGCTCCCACCGGGCATACCTTGAGAATGCTGCAACTACCCTCTGCCTGGAGTAATTTCATCAGTGAAAGTACACATGGAGCATCCTGTTTAGGGCAGCTTGCCGGTTTGGAAGACAAAAAGGATATGTATAAAAAAGCAGTGAAAACACTGGCTGACGGCAACAAAACCACCTTGCTGCTGGTATCCCGCCCCGAAGTCACGCCGCTTAAAGAAGCAGAGCGGGCATCCAACGAATTGGCGCAGTTAGGTGTTAATAATCAAGTCTTAATTATTAACGGTGAGCTTAGAGAGCATGATGACACCATTTCCGAAAAGCTATATCAGAAGCAGCAAGCCGCACTAGCGGGATTGCCTGACGGCCTTAAAACCATCACAGGGTATTCCATACCACTGCGCGCCTACAATATCACAGGTATAGAGAATATCCGCGCCTTTTTAACACAAGACCATGCTGTTGTTAAAAATGAGAGTGTGAATGCACAATCTATCCCCCGCTTGCAAGCTGTTGTTGATGAATTGGCAGCAACAGGCAAAAAGGTGATTTTCACAATGGGCAAGGGCGGCGTAGGCAAAACAACGGTTGCCGCAGCCATTGCCTTAGGCTTATCTGCCAAGGGGAAAAAAGTACATCTTACTACCACAGACCCTGCGGCCCACCTTAAATTTGTGCTTGATGAAAATAGTGGTGTCACTATGAGCTATATTGATGAACAGGAAGAGCTTCGGAAATATCAGCAAGAAGTGTTAGATAAGGCTCGGGAAACCATGTCTGAAGATGATGTTGCCTATGTAGAGGAAGATTTACGTTCTCCCTGCACCCAGGAGATAGCCGTTTTCCGGGCGTTTGCGCAAATTGTCGAAAAGTCCGAAGAACAGGTTGTTGTCATTGATACTGCCCCGACAGGCCATACGCTGCTACTCTTGGACGCAACGCAAAGCTATCACAAGGAAGTAAAACGGACACAGGGAGAAATCCCCGAATCAGTGAAAAACCTGCTGCCCCGCCTGAGGAACGCAGCAGAAACTGAGGTTATTATTACTGCCCTTGCCGAAGCAACCCCTGTATATGAGGCCATGCGGCTGGAAGAAGATTTGAAACGTGCCGGTATTCACAGCAAATGGTGGGTTATTAATGCATCGCTGTATCATTCAGGTACCACCAATGCCTTGCTGAGAGCCAAGGCCAGTAATGAAATCGAGTGGATCAACAAGGTTGACAGTCATACAAACGGCAGCTTTGCCCTAATTGGCTGGAGTGCGGATGAATTGCAAGGCGAAAAGCTGCACGCTTTGTAGATGGTAAACAGGTGAATTCTTGCAAGCTATGGGGGGAATAGGGATGAAGCGGCCAGACATGGTAAGCGGTATTAGGCAGACGAAGGAGAGGGTACACGCATGGATTAGCCAAGACGGCCATATTCAATTACCAATATCGCTGGCGGCGGAACAAGCGGCTCTGGTAGTCAGAACTGCCGATGGCTATAGGATTAGTTTATTGCGTCCAGATGTAAAAAAAGTGTATTTGGAGGTTACGACCAAATGCAACTTTTCCTGTATTACTTGTATCCGCAATTCCTGGCAGGATGAACTGACCCATATGAGCTGGGAAACCTTCAAAAACATAGTAAATAGCTTAAAAGAGTTGCCGGAGCTGACGACGGTTCACTTTGGCGGTTTTGGTGAGCCGTTAATGCATCCGCAGATTTTTGATATGCTGCAGGCAGTAAAAGAGCTTGGCCTAAAGGTCGAGATGATCACAAACGGTTCGTATTTGCGGGAAGAAATTCTCCAGCAGCTTATCGAACTAAAGCTGGATATTCTGTACACTTCATTAGACAGCTCTGACGAGGAAGAATATAATGAAATCCGGCCGGGAGCCAATTTTAATAGTGTTTATCATAATATCGTCAGATTACAGGAGTTAAAAAAAGAACAAAAGCTTACTAAACCGGAATTAGGTATTGAGTTTGTGGCAATGAAAAAGAATTTTGCCAGATTGCCGAATTTGATCCGGCTGGCTTGGGAACTGGATGCCCGCCAGGTTATAGTCACCAATTTATTGCCTTATCATGAATCCATGAAAGATGAAATTATTTACGATATTGATGATACCGGGTGCCTGTTCGGTCATAACTCGTTGTTGATGTCGGTTAAAGCACAGATGGCAAATATGAAATTACGGACAGAACGGGACTGCAAGTTTATTCAGGACAAAGCCTTATGCATCAACCATCAAGGATTTATTAGTCCCTGCTATGCTTTAATGCACACCTATCATTGTTATATCTATGGACGAAAAAAACAAATGTATCCGTATTACCTGGGGAATGTAAATGAAAAAAGCCTGGCTGCTGTATGGATGGAGCCAGACTATGTCCAGTTTAGGCAGAAGGTCTGCGATTACGATTTTCCGTCCTGTACAGATTGCAGATTGCTTGACGGCTGCAATTATACGGAAAGCAACGAAATGGATTGCTGGGGCAATCATATTTCATGTGCCGAGTGCCTCTGGTCCCGACAAATAATTGCTTGTCCTTGACTTAGTACTACATTCATTTTATAGAGGCTATCGTTGCGTTGAGAGACAGACAATGATAAAAGTCGGTTCATCGTGGTATAGAAATGAGTGATGAAACGTTAAGGGGGATTAGTAAAAATGACAAATGCTCAAAAAAGATTATCTTTTTTAGACCAATACCTAACACTATGGATTTTCCTAGCTATGGCTATGGGCGTTGGAATTGGTTACATCTTCCCGGGAATGGCTAACTGGTTGGATTCCTTGTCAATAGGTACAACGTCCATTCCGATTGCGATTGGTCTAATTGTGATGATGTATCCACCTTTAGCAAAGGTCAAGTATGAGGAAATTGGGAAAGTATTTAGTAATGGTAAGGTTGTATTGCTGTCATTGGTGCAAAACTGGATAATCGGTCCGGTTTTGATGTTTGCACTAGCCATAATCTTTTTAGCAGATAAGCCGGACTATATGGTCGGGTTAATACTTATTGGTTTGGCTCGGTGCATAGCGATGGTAATACTATGGAATTCACTAGCCGAAGGCGACAACGAATACGCGGCTGCACTAGTAGCTCTCAATTCAATTTTTCAGCTTGTATTATATTCAGTGTTTGCCTATTTTTTCATTACTGTACTCCCTGGATGGATTGGTTTTACGGGAATGCAGATAGATGTATCTATGAAAGATGTTGCTATGAGTGTGGCAATATATCTGGGGATACCCTTTGTGGCCGGATATTTGACAAGACGCATCTTATTGCCGGTAAATGGACGTGAGTGGTACGAAAAGACTTTTATCCCTAAAATTAGTCCGTTAGCATTAATTTCTTTATTATTTACCATCGTGATTATGTTTTCCCTAAAAGGCAGCTATATTATTAAACTACCTATGGATGTAGTACGCATTGCTATTCCATTAATTATTTATTTTGCTGTTATGTTTTTAGTTTCTTTTTTCTTAAGTCACCGTGCTGGTGTAAACTATGAGCAGACAACTACACTAGCATTTACTGCGGCCAGCAATAATTTTGAACTGGCAATTGCAGTAGCCGTAGCCATTTTCGGTATAAATTCCGGTCAGGCGTTTGCCGCAGTTATCGGGCCGCTGATTGAGGTGCCGGTAATGATTGGTTTAGTTAATGTCGCGCTTCGTTTCCGGAAATATTTTACAGGCCATAATCAACTAATAAATAACAGATAAAGCAGTGCCTATTAGTTTTACCCATTATTGATTAAGGGAACGGTAAGACTCCCCATTGGCATAAGGGTGATACCAGGCTGTGATGATCCAAGTTTAGTGAAAGCAATTTTTAACGCTTCCTCCAAGTCCTTAGCTGGAGTGAAGAGTAACAGCTTGGCAAGCTCCGGTTCCATGGAAGAAACTAAAATAAATTCGGCTTTTTTCATCAGCCGGGTGACGGCATACGCTTTATGTGCTCCTATCTGGAAATCGGCTTTGACGGCAGCTGCTACCTGCTCTGGTGTTACATATTTCTGCATAGTTTTTTCGTATGCTGCTGATCCGGAACCCTCCGCACATTCACCAAGGATAATCACCACACCGCCCTCACGTACCGCACACCAGGTATTATCCATAGTCTTCTGCAATTGATACACGTTGATATCTTTAGGGTAGCCGCCGCAGGAAGCGATAACCAGATCAGCTTCTTTCCTAACCGGAACTCCATACACTTCATTCACAAACCGGCCCGCAACGGCCTTGCCCCAATAGGATTACGGATTGCCGCTTTGACTGACTCCACAGGGTCAGGCAAACTCGGATACTCTTTAATACAAAGTTCATCGATTATTAAATCTGCATCCAGGGTGAAGTGGACTTTCGTCTTACCATACTTATAAGCATATTCCCTGTGCATAATCATTGCCCTCCTGTTTTCATAATTGGTGCCCTGTTCAACTTACCGCCCATTTTTAAAAATATAAATATTAACAAACCCGTTTTCAGACCACTAGGCCGGAAAGCGGGTTTTTATCTGCCTTTTACTGTCTGGGAGAGGTTAAGGAAACAGGGTTTAGACGTATTAAAATAATTTAATGAACAGGTCCTCTTAAGTTGAGCATTACTACCCCGATGACAATTAACAAGATACCTATACCGCTGTATAGATTGATGGATTCTTGCCAAATCAAGATAGCCACTAATGCAGTCAAAACCGTTCCTAATCCAGCCCAGATTGCATAGACGATATTTAATGGAATAACAGTCATAGCTTGAGCAACTGCATAAAATGAAGCACTCATTCCTACTATAAAAGCAAGACTAGGGTAGAGCTTAGTAAAACCTTCCGAATATTTAAGCATAGATGTTGAAAACACTTCTAGTGCAATAGCTATGCCTAAGAAAACATACCCGTTCATTTTATCTCTCCTTAAGTCAAAATTAAATGTTTGCGCCTATCTGTTAAAAAATTGCTGTTAAGTGCAAGTTTATAGTTTTATCGCTAACATTATGTTAGCGTATAATTATAATTACATATTATTATAACATACTCCTTTCTTATAGGCAGATGGTTTCCCGTTACTGCTTGCATATATTCTCCTGTATGTGATATGATCAAATAGGATTAGAGACATGGTAGCATCCATATGGAGTTACACATTCTAGTCTATTGACGGCTAAAACTGCATAGCCTTTGGAGCTCTGCTTGGATTCGAACGAACCGAGACGGAGGGTTCAGAAAGCTCATGATAATGTCGGTAATTGACCGTCCTTGTTTTGTTTTCTATGCCTTTCGGCTTCGGCCGAAAGGCTTTTAATTTTTATAAGGAAACTGTATGGAGGGAAAACTAATTGGCTCCTTCCAGGAAAGCTATGGCAGCAGTAAAAAACTTTATTAATAAATAATTATACAAGAAAGGAATTGTTACATATGCAACTTTTTGAAACAAGAGCTGAACTTCGCGCATTTCTGAAAGAGGTACGCCAGCGTCAACAAACGGTTGGGCTTGTACCTACTATGGGAGCCTTACACGAAGGTCACCTTTCCTTAATGCGTACGGCCGCAGCAGAAAATGATAATGTGGTGGCCACTATTTTTGTGAATCCAACGCAATTTGGCCCCAATGAAGATTTTTCCAAATATCCCCGTAGCTTGGAGGAAGATGCCCGATTAGCGGCGGCGGCAGGGGTAACTGCCCTATTCCATCCACCGCTAGAAGAGATTTATCACACAGGCAATGCTACCTGGGTAGAGGTTGTTGGAGGGTTAACAGAAAATCTGTGTGGGCGAACGCGCCCCGGACATTTTCGCGGTGTTACGACAGTGGTCAGCCGCTTGTTTAATATCGTTCAGCCGGACAGGGCCTACTTTGGACAAAAAGATGCTCAACAAGTACAAGTTCTCAAACGAATGACAGAAGACCTTTGCTTCGATATCCAAATCAGGGTATTGCCCATCATTCGCGAGAGCGACGGACTGGCTCTGAGTTCACGTAATGCATACTTGTCCGTGGATGAACGACAGGCAGCGTTGGTTTTATCCCGCAGTCTCGAACAAGCCAGACATCTTATTGAGGCCGGTGAGCGCGACACTAAAACTATTGTTGAAACTGTTACTGCTTTTATTCAGCAAGAACCGTTGGCTGTTATCGACTATGTTGAGTTAGTCCATCCCGATGATCTCAGGCCCCGTGAGCGGTTAGAAAAAGCAGGGCTTCTGGCATTGGCAGTTCGCATTGGACAAACCCGCCTGATTGACAATGCTATGCTGGAGGTGGCGACATGTTCTTAACCATGTTTAAATCCAAGATACATCGCGCAACAGTGACAGAAGCTAACCTAAACTATATGGGCAGTATCACTATCGATGAAAATTTGTTAGAAGCTGCCGATATTTTGCCAGGCGAAAAAGTACAAGTCGTGAACAATAATAATGGCAACCGTCTGGAAACCTATGTTATTGCCGGCAAAGCGGGGAGCGGCATCATCTGCTTGAATGGGGCTGCCGCCCGGCTGGTACAGCCGGGAGATACTGTCATCATTATCACTTATGCCATGATGACGAGGGAAATGGCCGTCACTTACCAGCCGCGTGTCGTCATGGTAGACGATAAAAACCGCATCATTAGACTCCGTGGAACGGAGCAGCATGGGGAAACTGCCTAAACTGATGTTTCGGTGCGGCAGCGGAAAATGTTCCCCTATTAAATGATTCCATAATTCTCCACCGCCCGCGAATCCAGGCGCTACCTGGCTTTACGGGCGGTGTTTTCTTTTGATGCGTAGGCAGAGGTTTACGGCACTAACCAGCTCCGCAAGTAAACCGCAGAATCGCAACGTACATAGTGCACCGGAGGGATTTTGCAAAACATTGCAGAATATAAGAGCAAGAAAATGGAATATCACACTAGGGGGGCCTCTAATGAATTCCCAAAAAATTTCGAGAATACCAAAAATAGGGTTAACTGTCGAAAAAATCCTGGAGAGCACCACCGACGCCTTTTATGCGGTAGATGCCGACTGGCGCTTGGCGTATATCAACCACAGGATGGAAAAATGGTGGCAACGTCCTCGGGAAGAGCTTCTGGGAACCGTGCTCTGGGACCTTTTTCCGGAGCCTGAGACCGTAGGCTGGAAAATGCATCACCGAGCTGCCTGCGAACGCATTGCGGTCCATTGGAAAGCATACTCTCCCAACCTGAAAGTTTGGGTTGACGCCCACGCTTATCCCACATCAGACGGCGGCATCGCCGTCTTTTTCCAGGATATCACCGAACGTACGCAGGCGGAAGCAGAACGGGATCAGCTGCTCTCTCAGATTGCGGAGGAGAAGGATTGGCTAAGAGCTATCCTGGGCAGTATTGACGACGAGGTGTGGATTGCCGACATGGCGGGTAAAGTGACATTTTTGAACCCAACTGCCCAAAAGGCGCTTGGTCTGCAGTCCAACGGCATGCCGATAGCAGAAATTGTGAATGTACTGGAGATTTTAGAGCCTGACGGAACACCCCGTCTGCGGGTAAACACGCCTTTGCTCCGGGCGCTCAAAGGCGAGACCGTCAACGGCGAAGAAATCATACGGCATTTGAATTCAGGCGAACTGAGGTACCGCAGGTTTAACTGTGCGCCAATAAAGGATCGCCTCGGCAATATCACCGGGGCTGTCGCAATATGCAGGGACATCACCGAAGAAAAGCGAACCGGGCAAAAGCTGAAGGACTGCGACGAACGGCAGCTATTCCTTTTAAAATTGAGTGACACACTGCGTCCATTATCTGCTCCGATTGAAATCCATGGCGCCGTTACCCGCACAGCCATGGACTACTTTGGCGCAGATAGATGCTACTACTGTGAGATCGAGGATGATAACGCAGTCATCCGGCAGGATGCTGCCTGCGGCGCTCTGCCGTCGATTGCCGGTGTATATCCCCTTAGCAACCTCCCTATCCATAAATCCCTTATAGCTGCCGGTCAGCCTTTTACTGTCCGTGACGTGCATACATCAGAGCTAGTGGATGAGAGTCTCAGGCAGCTCTGTATTCAATTGAAAGTAAATTCCTATCTTAATGTACCGGTGGTAAAGGGCGGGAAACCTGTTGGAATTCTTTGCGTTACACAATGCAGCCCCCGTACCTGGACAGACCCGGAAGTGGAATTGGCTATGGAAATCGCCGAGCGCGCCTGGGCTGCGGTCGAAAGAGTGAGGGCTGAGGAGGCGCTGCGGGATAGTAAAAGAAAATACCGCGATCTTTTTGACTCAATCGATGAAGGGTTCTGCATCATTGAGGTCTTGTTTGACGATAATAATCGCCCGCTTGATTACCGCTTCCTTGAAGTAAACCAGGCTTTCGAACGGCAAACAGGGCTTTTAGACGCTGCAGGTCGTTGCATGCGGGAGATAGTTCCAGACAATGAACAATACTGGTTCGACATTTATGGGCGCATTGCCCTCACCGGTGAATCTACCCGTTTTCAGGAGTCGTCTGTAGCCCTTGGCCGTTTCTACGACATCTACGCCTTCCGGGTCGGGAAGCCTGAACAGCGGCAAGTGGCTATCCTGTTCAACGACATCACCGTGCGCAAACAGATGGAGGAACTTCTGCTACGTCAGTCTGAAGACCGCTTTCAGCAGATATTCCAGAAAAGCCCTGATATAATTACTATTGTCCGTATAAAGGATGGCCAATATATTGATGTCAATCAGGCGTTTGTCGATATTCTTGGATACAGCCGCGAAGAGGTCGTTGGCCGGACACCTGCAGAATTAAATATTGTGGCAGATGATAAGAATTGTATTGCCAACGTATATGAACCTTCCTGCCAAAAGAGCAAGCTGCAAAACTTCCCGGTGAATTACCGGGCAAAATCCGGTGCAGTCATCAACATGTTATGCTCAACAGATCTCATCAAGCTCGGCGTCGAAGAATGCAGACTAATGATACTAAAGGATATTACCAAAGACAAGCAATTGGAAGCCGAGCTACACCGCCTTGACCGGCTGAACACCGTCGGCGAGATGGCTGCCGCCATCGGTCACGAGGTGAGAAATCCTATGACCACGGTGCGCGGCTACCTGCAAATGATGCTCAAGAAAGAATACGCCACATACCGCGAGCAATTAACTACCATGATAGAAGAACTCGACCGGGCCAATACCATTATCAGCGATTTCCTGTCCCTGGCTAAGAACAAGACTGCCGAGATGAAAAAAAACAATCTAAATGCCGTCATTAGCGCGCTGGTGCCGCTGCTGCAGGCGGAAGCCCTTCATACCGGCCACCAGCTTACTATCAATGCGGGTAACGTTCCGGATTTTGTCATGGATGCGAAGGAAATCCGGCAACTGCTTCTCAACCTAACCCGCAACGCCTTCGAAGCCATGAAGCCCGGCTGTGAGCTGACCATTACAACCAGCTTCGCGAACGGAAAAGTGGTGCTCTCGGTCCGCGACAGAGGCAAAGGCATACCACAATCAGTGCTGAACAAGCTGGGTACCCCCTTCCTGACTACCAAGGATAACGGCACCGGTTTGGGGCTTGCGGTCTGCTACCGTATCGTCGAGCGGCACGGTGCGAAGATCGATGTGGAGACTTCGCCGGCAGGAACGACTTTTATCATCAGTTTTCCGACTGAAAATATCCAATAAAGCACTTATAGGATTTCTACATACCCTTCTGTTCCATGCACACGAATCCGCTCTCCATCTTTTATCAGCTTGGTAGCATTTTCTACTCCGACAACTGCCGGTAAGCCATATTCACGGGCGATTACTGCTCCGTGGGTCATCAGTCCACCAACTTCGGTGACTAGTCCTTTTATGGATACAAACAAGGGTGTCCAGCTGGGGTCAGTAAAAACGGTAACCAATATATCTCCATCTTCCAGTTCAGCATCTTCCAGACTTGGGATGACCCGTGCCCGTCCTTCTATCACTCCGGCAGAAACAGGCAGCCCGATAATAGCTTGGGCGGGGAGATTTTCTCGTTTGTACTTACCTGTGATGATTTCGCCATCAGACGTAATAACACGTGGGGGAGTTAGTTTTTCATATACCTTGTACTCGTCTTTTCGCTGGCTGATGATCAGATAGTCCAGTTTATTGGTGCGTACGGTTTCGCGAAGTTCCTCCAAAGTAAGATAGCAGATATCTTCTTTGTCCTGAATAACGCCTGCTTGCACCAGCTGTTCGGCTTCTTTCAGTAAGGCCTGCTTATAAACGAAATAGCGATTAATCATTCCGTACTTTGGATATTCCCTAAACCCGCTGAAGTTCCGGATCAGGTCGATCATTCGTTTTGTTTCTTCGGCTTTTTGTTCACCATCCGGTAATTGCTTCAATCGGTCTAATAACTCCTGTTCTTTTTTCAAAGCTTCTTGTCGCCCTTGCTCAAATTTCCGCTTGCTGGCATTAGGCTCAAAGTTTTTGATATTGCTGAGAATCATGGGGACAAGTATAGTTGGCTTTTCACTCCAGCGAGTTTTCGTAATATCGATTTCCCCGACACATCGCATTCCGTATTTATTGAGATAAGCATAAATGGCGTCTTGGGTTGCCTGACCACCATCAAATTTAACTATTTCCTCCAAAAAGTCATCTTCTGTTATATGTTGCAAATACTCGATTATTTCCGGATAAGGACGAATCACATCTGCAACATCTAATAGTTCCAGACCCATTTCCGAAGTAATATTGTTTGGTACAGATTGAGAAAGTGTGTCGGCTGCGTTTTTTTCACCTAACCACTTCAGCATGGTTTCATTGATCCATGCTGAAGCCTCCATAGCAGCTATAATCACGGTCAAACTTTGTGAGTCAAATAAAATCTTCTTTAACTGCGGGATATCTTCCAGGATAAAGTCAAATAAATCTGAGCCTGATTTTGTTTGAATATTTCGTTTTAGCTCTGCTATCGATGCTTGACTACGCTTAATCAAATCAGAAACAATGGTCGGATCGTATTCGCTTTGTGCAAAAGAACCCGAAGACGGCATATCTTGCTTGTTGTTACCGGAACTTTGGTCTTTGTTATCAGCCGGTGATGATTTTATGAAATCTCCCCGCTCAATTATGGTCATGAGTGCGTCTTTTATGAGCGGATCGGAGTGTCCCATAGCCTCTAATAAAATGTCTCTGCTATCGGATGAAGCCAGATTATCTGTGACATCAACAAACAACCTTCCACCAGCTTTACGCATGGGTGCTTGAGTCGTTAACAGAAAAAAAGATAATCCCAATGGCTTCATGGGATCGATCATCATTTGTTGATGACCGACAGATACATAGACGTGATTTTCCTGGGTCTTCGCTTCAGGGATGGGGTATAAAGTGGTGATTGGCCGACTCTGGACAATATAAAAGCTATCATCAGCCAGACACCATTCAATGTCCTGGGGATGGCCGAAATGTTCCTCGATCTTTCTGCCCATGCGCGTGAGGCTCAAAATCTGCTCATCTGTCAGTACTTGGTTATTCTGCCGTTCAGGCGGGGTCTCCTGCACTTGCGTACCGCCAGCTTTTAAGGCATAAACAGCCAGCTTCTTGACGGATATCTTTTTATCGATAACCTTGCCGTTACACACTTTATAGATATCGGCATTCACCAGGCCGGAGACCAAGGCCTCGCCAAGGCCGAAGCCGGCATCAATGGATAACACCTTCCTATTCGAAGTGAGGGGATCGGCAGTAAACAAAATGCCTGCCGCCTGTGGGAAAACCATTTTCTGAACAACCACAGACAGGTGGACTTTACGGTGGTCGAAGCCGTTTTGAAGGCGGTAAGTTACTGCCCTTTCGGTAAACAGCGATGCCCAGCACTTGCTGATATGCTTTAGGATTGCCTCCTTGCCGATAATGTTCAAATACGTATCCTGCTGGCCGGCAAAGGAGGCTGTCGGTAAATCCTCTGCCGTGGCGCTGGATCGTACTGCATAGGCATCTTTTTCACCAAGTCTGGAGAGAAAGCCAGTGATGTCTTCACTAATATCTTTAGGGATGGCTATCGCTTCGATGATTTGGCGAATCCTGACGCTGATTTCAGCGATTCTCTGTCTGTCGTCTGCCTCTAGAAGGGACAATTGACCCAGCAATAGGTTAAACTCAGGCGATTGGTCAATTATTCTTTTATACGCTTCGGTAGTAACGCAAAAACCATCCGGTACCCGTATCCCCTCAATCCTTGATAGCTCCCCCAGGTTAGCGCCCTTGCCACCGATTGCCATAAGCTTTGTTTTATCAATCTCCTGCAAACCAAGCACATACGAATTCGTACAGATTCCCCCTTCGCTGTTTGTTATCAAAACCAATCAGGCAGCCGCATTTACCAGGCGATAAACGCTTGCAGTCTCTATGAGAGTTATTGTTGCAGACCTGCCAATTCTAGTTTCTGCGCCTTTAATTCACCAACAACTTTTTAACTGTAACAATATCATTACCGGAAACCAATAACTCAAGATTATTAAATATCTTTTGCTCATCCCAATTCCACCATTGAAGCTTTAACAACAGTTCAATCATTTCGTCGCTAAATCTCTTTTTTATCAATCGGGCCGGGTTGCCGCCGACGATCGCATAAGGTTCTACATTTTTTGTTACGGTCGCATTGGCGGCAATAATTGCGCCGTCACCAATCTTAACTCCCGGCATAATCGTAACCTTCTGCCCAATCCATACATCATTGCCGACCACTGTATCCCCTTTAAACGGCAGCTGCTCCACGGCAGGTGCGGCCTTCTCCCAGCCGCCGCCGAAGATATTGAACGGATAGGTTGTAATACCGTCCATACGATGGTTCGCTCCATTCATAATAAAGGTTACACCTTCAGCAACAGCACAGAATTTCCCAATGATTAGTTTATCCCCAAGAAACTCATAATGATGCTGGATACATTCGTAGAAATTCTCGGGAGAGTTTTTGTTGTCACTGTAATACGTATAATCGCCAATCTCCACATTTGGCTTAGCTGGCAGGTTCTTGATATAGCAAACTGTTTTAATATTTTCGTTGGGATATAGCTTGGTTTTATCTGGCGCTATCGGCATATTGGCACTTCCTTTCAATTCGTCTATCTCTTTACGCCGCAAAGGGCACCCTGGTTATCCATCAAGCAGTAAGCCCTTGAATAGAGGGCATGTCTTTTGCTTTAATCAGTAATGCCATTATAATCCTCCTGTTAAATCGCAGTTTTGTCGCTTACCGCAGGAATATCCTGCGATTTGAACAGGATTATGAAAAGATATAGTACAACCTGTTACCTCCTAGTATTCTTCATCTTATTCTTGTGTAATCATTTTCTTAACATCATACACATGCTTATAGTTATCCAGGCAATAAAAAATGCAGGCCACAAGTCCGCAATGCGGGCTTTGGTCTGCATAATCAACGAGAAAAAGACGATCATTCACTTTTTCCTTTATGTCCGCCCACATAATCTGCCCGTTCAAGGAAGGTTCCACCAGCCATCGACCCAGCATAAAAGATCGTTTTTTTGCCAAATCGCTGCCGAAGTTCATCTATTACTCTATCTATAGCATGGTTCTTTTCTGCTCCTGCAAAAAACAGTTCCAACTGCTCATGTCCTTGTGAAACGATTTTCCCAGCAGTAATATTTACCGATCGTACCGGTTCACCCTGCCACCGCTCACAAAACTCCTGGCGTGCCGCTTCACTAATGATATCTGTTGAGTGTTCCGGGCGAATCAGCTTAATTCGCGCAGTAAAACCTGACCTGAAATTCCGATCCGAATACCCTATTCCCAAATATATCTCCTGGCATTTTTCCTGGTGCTTACGCAGCCTGGCGCATACGTCTCCCACCATTTCCTTGATGATCATTAGAATTTCTGCTTTTACATAATAATCCCGCATTAATATCTGGTTTTTACTATAGGATTTACTTTTCGGCCGTTCCTTCTGGCTAATGATGCTGGCATCCAAGCCCCATGCGTGGTAATATAACTGCAACCCCATTACGCCTAGAGTTTTCTGCAGCCACACCGGATCGGCGTGAGCCAGCCCCTCAATCGTATAAATGCCCATTTGCTTAAGTTTCTTATCATATCCTCTGGATATGCCCCAAAACGCAGTCAGCGGCTGTATTTTCCATACTGTTTGCGGCACCATTTCATACGTCCATTTTGCCATCCACGGCGGACGCTTTTTAGCTTCATTATCCAGGGCCAGCTTTGCCAAAAGCGGATTATCGCCAATGCCTATCGTCACAATAAGACCTAACTCGTCCTTTACCGTCTTTAAGATGGCCTCCGCAATCGCTTCCGCCGGTCCAAACAAATTTAGCGATGCGGTAACATCCAATATAGACTCATCAATGCTATAAACGTGCAGATCTTCATCTGTTACAAAGCGGCGGAATATATTCTGTATCGCCTGGTTCATATTGATATACAGCGCCATATTTGGCTCTACTACCATTATCGGCGAATGCTTGGGAATTTCAAAGAGTCGATTTCCGGTCTTGATATTATATTCCAATTTAACCCTCGGACTGCTGGCCAGTACAATCGCACCGGCTCTCCTTACATCCGATACTACAGCAATATAGGCTTCCAGTGGGTCAAGCCTCCGTCGCACCGCCTCTACGGACGCAAAGAATGACTTTGCGTCAATGCACAATACGCTCCTGCGGGGAAAACGAGAAAAATCAACGAGCCCCATCGCTTTTGTCTTCTTTCTCTTTCATCTGCTCGTTGTGCTCAGACAGGAGCATTCCCGCCCACTTCACCATACACCGGTCGACGTAAACTATCCGAGCCATCTGCCGGTAAATAGGGATACTCAGTAAATCGATAGTATGATCGCTCATCACAGCCACCTCCATTTACATAATACCAGAACATATGTTCTGTGTAAATGTTGATGGAGGTGTTAATTTTTGCTAAATTGAATGGACATAAAGCCAGTTAAGATGATTTCAGCCCGGAAGCCATTGCCTCATAGAAAATACCAAAAGAGTAAATACTTAAAAGAAACGTTCTTACACTAAGAGGGCACCTTGGACGATACCACACTGATATTGGCAAGATTACAATTTGGCCTTACGCTGACATACCATTTCTGGTTTGTGGGGCTTACCCTCGGGTTATCCATCTTAGTAGCCTTGATGGAGACATTTTATGTTCGCCTGGGAGAGCAAAATTACAAGTTAATGGCAAAATTCTGGGGCAAGTTGTTTTTGGTCAACTATGCTGTCGGCATCGAAACCGGCCTTGTCAACGAGTTTCAGTTCGGTATGAACTGGTCAGAATACTCCCGGTTTGTCGGCAGCGTATTTGGGCCGCCTTTAGCGTTTGAAGCCTTAACCGCGTTCTTCGTGGAATCGGTGGCAATTGGAATATGGGTGTACGGCTGGAACAAAGTTTCCCGGCGTGTCCACCTTAGCCTCATCTGGGTGGTGGCGGTAGCTGCCAACTATTCGGCGTTCTGGATTCTGTCAGCCAATTCCTTCATGCAGCATCCTGTGGGCTACGTATTTAACAACGGACGCCTGGAACTGAACGATCTGGCAGCGTTTATAACAAATCCGTATCTCTTCTATCAATATTCCCACACCGTTCTATCCGGCCTAGTGCTGGCCGGATATTTTGTTATGGCTGTCAGCGCATACTACCTGCTGCGCAGGGAGCATCTGGACTTATTCCTGCGATCTTTTAAAATAGGTCTGGTATGCGCCATGATATCTACTGTTTCAGTTGTTGGTACCGGTCATTTTTATAATCAGTATCTTGCGCATACCCAGCCCATGAAGATGGCGGCCTCGGAGGCTCTGTGGGAAACCATCGAGCCAGCCCCATTCATTTTCTTCGCACTGATCGATGAGCAGAATCGAAGAAATACTTATCAATTAGCGCTGCCGTCGGGACTCTCCGCCTTGGCCTATAATAGTTTAAACGCTCCCGTGACAGGGATGAATGACCTGCAGGCCGAGTTTGTAGAAAGGTACGGTCCAGGATACTATATACCGGCGGTGACGCTTTTATTCTGGAGTTTCCGGGGCATGGTCGCTATCGGCTTCTGGCTGGTTTTTCTTACCGCTCTCAATGCATGGTATTGCCGAAAGCAGCAGCTCGAATGCAGTCCGGGTTTGTTAAAAGCTACGATGTGGAGCCTCCCTCTGCCGTACCTGGCTAGCACCATGGGCTGGATAATGGCTGAGATGGGCAGGCAGCCTTGGCTTGTCTACGGGTTGCAGTTGACGCAGCAAGGCGTCTCTAAGGTCGTGTCTTCGGCAAGTATATGGACCTCTTTACTAGCATACGCGGTGGTATACGCCGGCGTCGCTTTAGCAGCCCTTTATATTGCTCGTAAAATTATCCTTAAAGGCCCTGGCAACGCCCAGGAATAAAACAGGTGAATCAATGGATTTAAACACGGTATGTTTTATCATGTTCAGTTTTTTGCTTTTGGGTTATCTGTTATTGGAGGGCTTTGATTACGGCGTTGGCATGCTTCACCCTTTCCTTGGCAAGTCGGAAAGTGAGAAACGAGCAATACTCCAAACCATAGCTCCCGTATGGGAAGGAAATGAAGTCTGGCTAATTGCCGCCGGCGCAGTACTGTTCGCCGGCTTTCCTGACGTTTATGCCACTTTATTCTCCGGGTTATATCTTGCGTTGCTGCTTATCCTCGTGACGTTGATTCTGCGTGGCGTAGCCTTTGAATTTCGTAATCAGGATAACAACCCGGCGTGGCGGAAGTTTTGGGATTGGAGCATATTTCTCGGCAGTATAATACCCGCCTTGCTCTGGGGAATCGCCCTTGCCAACCTGCTGTACGGATTACCCATAGACGGTGAAAAGCAGTATGTGGGTACTTTCGGCGATTTACTAAGCATATATTCACTGACCGGTGGCCTATTTTTCACCCTCCTGTTCCTGCTCCATGGAACAGTTTTCCTCACCCTGCGATTGGATCATCGCTTTACGCCGCAGGTCAGAAAAATCGGTCTCACTACCAGTAAGTACGCAATACTTTTGTCTGCAGGATTCATCCTCCTGTCATTTCTGCGTACCGACCTGACAGCAAAACTTGTTCCTGCCGTGGCCTTGGCCGCACTATTCTTAGCGTTACTTTTTTGCTGCCGGTACTTAAAGGATCACCAATATGTACTCAGTTTTATTTTTAGTACCACTGCAATTATTTCCACTGTTGCTGCCATCTTCACCGGCTTGTTTCCCAGGTTGATTGTGTCCAGCCTGAACCCTGATTGGAGCCTCACTGTTTATAACTCGGCTTCTAACCCTTTAACCTTAAAAATCATGGCTGTCACAATGGCAATCGTGTTACCGGCTGTGCTTGCATTCGAGATTTGGAAATATCACATTTTCAGAGAAAGGGTAAATATCAACAACGCTGCTATTGAGTCACATAAGCTATTATGGGAACAATTGCATTGGCAATTACAGCAATTAATAACGCATTCACGTAATCTTATTACTATTATCAATAAAGGAAAGAAAACCTTAGATAGTAGTGTGAATAGCCTTGACAAAGTTCCGGAAACAGCAACAGCAAATGAGCTGCAGAAATTCCGGGAGTTAATATGCTACGGTCGTCAAGTGGCACAGCTAGTCGCCAAGATGATAAATAGATTGAGAAACTAAGGGATACTTACTCTTGACCGCAGTTTCATTAAACCTCTCGAACCAGTTTTTCTACATCATCGATTAATTTTTTCAGGCATGTACATGCCTGTTCTTCTTCGTGTCCAGCTAACGAGAATAAATTTTCTATCCTCCGCCCATACTCAGGCGGTTTGACCTGAAATCCGTCAATCATGCGGACAGCTTTTTTCTCATTGATACAGTACTCACCGTTGAGTGCGAACAGTACCTGGTTAAGACAGGAAACCGAACGGACCAGATGCGCTGCTACATAATACGCATCATGCTTATTTTTGTTCTTATCAGCAAACATATGAGAAAATCCGGCTTCAAACATAAAAAAGCGAATTATTGCCTCCCTCATGTTCTGTGGGTAAGGCTGGGTTTTATTCTGCATCCCCATAATAGGGGTCAGAGTATTGCGAACCGATTGTAATATGGGTTCTATTTGATCCATTTTCATTTACCTCCCAAACAAGCTTCTCAAAGCCTTAAGGACTATGAGAAGCTTGTCAATTACTGTTTATTAAGGCTATTATATAATTTAAAATTGAACCTACACCGCCAGATAGCGAATATATACATAAACAGTCGCTATAAGTACAGATAGTAACATTATCGGAAAACCTATGAAAAAAAATCGCATAAACGAAATATGGACTCCCTCTTGTGCAGCTAATCCTACCACGATTAGGTTTGCGCTGGCACCAATTAAACTGCCGTTTCCACCAAAACAAGCCCCTAATGCTAAACTCCACCACAAAGGTTCTAAGTTCGCAATTCCCATTAACCCCATGTCCTGAATCATTGGTATCATTGTAGCAACAAATGGGATATTATCCACAAATGCGGAGGCAATTGCACTTAACCACAAAATCAAGATAGCCGTAACCTTAATATCCCCACCGGTAAACGCGATGGCACTTCGAGCCAAACTACTGATAATCCCTGTTTCGATAAGACCAGAGACTACTACAAAAAGACCTACAAAAAAGAAAATTGTAGTCCATTCTACTCGGCTAAAAGCATGCTCAAGGTCATGATCGGTTTTACTTGTAAGCAATAACAAGATAAAGGCTCCCCCCAGTGCTACTGTTGCCGACTCCAAGTGAAGAAGCTGGTGTAGAAAGAAGCCGAGGATAGTTAGGCCTAACACTATTAAACTCTGCTTTAGAAGAACTTTGTCTTTTAATTCCTTTTTTTCATCCAAACTCATAAGTCCTGATTTTAACGCCTCTGTAGTCTTAAGCTGCTTACGATATATTAAGAGTAAAATAATCAGGGTTATAATTAAAGTTACCGCTGAAATGAACGCCAAATTATTAATAAACGACATAAATGAAAGCTCCTTTACCGCACTGCCGATCATAATGTTCGGAGGATCTCCAATTAGAGTAGCCGTACCACCAATGTTAGATGCGATAATCTCGGTAATGAGATAAGGTTCAGGATTGACTTTTAACTGCCTAGTGATGCTAAGGGTTACTGGAACCATCAGCAATACAGTTGTGACATTATCAAGAAGTGCAGAAGATACAGCGGTAATGATAGCCAATAAAAAAAGAATTTTTAAGGGGTCTCCCTTTGCTTTTTTTGCAGCTACGATGGCTATATATTTGAATAATCCCGTTTCACCTGTTATGGCAACAATAATCATCATACCAGTCAATAAGCCTAATGTATTAAAATCGATATGATGAAGTGCAGTTTCCTGACTAACAACCCCCAAGGCCAACATGATTATGCCACCGATCATTGCTACAATAGTGCGGTGTACTTTCTCAGAAATAATAAATGCATAAGTCAATAAAAATACACTAATTGCCAAGATTGCTTGTTTTTCCATAATTCATCCTCCTGTCTCATTGTTATCATCCCCCAAAAAAACAAAAAGGAACCCGTTGTGAACAGGCTCCTCCAAAAATCCAAGGGATATTCAATTTCCTAATATATACTATATCGTAAGGTACGATGAATAGCACATCAAAATAAGCATTTAATCATGGATGCTTATTCCTCTCAAAACACATAAAGGCTCCTCCAAGCACTCCTACCAATGCCATGAATAGCGCTCACCTCTGTTATTATTTTCCAGAAAAAACAATAAAGAGCCTGTTGTTGAACAGACTCCTCCTAGAACCCCAATCAATATTTACTTTTAGATAATTATATCATATCTCACAATAGAAACGCAAGCCTCTTTGCCGGCGTCATGACCTACAAGCTACTACACCCTCGTTCCGGCTCACGATAGCCAAGCAAGGCTGTATAATAAATCACTTAGATAACAACCCTCATAATACTCTTACAACTGTAGTTGTCATAACAATCACAGTTGTAAGAGTAACCTATTTTATACTACCATATACGAGGCAGCCCGTTAGCTTGATAGTCATAATCTTTAGCCTGCAACAAGCGAACTGTTTTGCAATGATAATATTCCAGCAGAGACTAGAGACGTTTGGCGACTTTACTCCAAGCTTCTTTGTCGAGAAAACTACCATGAGCATTGCTTTCCATCTCTTTAAATAGACTTAAAGGCATACTAAAAGAGAGCAAATCGGCATCAATAACAGGACGAGCGGAAATATCAATCATTCCTACTATTGCATTAGGTTTCTCTTGGGCCGCTTCACTCCAAGGTAATAAGCAGGTTGAGTGGCAGCCTGCCGCAAACGGAATTTTGACGCTACTTTCTGATCGGCCATAATTAGCCAAGACCACCATGGCAGATAACTGATCGGGATTCACATAAAATACAATAACCTCTGGTTTTTCCTTATCTTCGTCTACTTCTGCCAGCGGCTTAAATACCACATACTGCTCAGGTATATCAGTTATCGGCAGGTGATCTACAAAGCTTTGAGCCATTGCCGGTGTCTTTTTATAGGCCTCGCCAGGCGGGTATCCCTCCCCACTTCCGGTAGAAAGAAAATTAGTAATACCGCCTGGAAAGCCACTGTAGAGATTTCCCAACCCTAGTCCAACTCCACCACCTAGACATCCAAAAGTTTTACGGCTAAATACAACTGTCCTGCCTTTAGTCGCTGCTGTAAGCATTGCCGCTACACAACCCCATTTTTGCTCGGCAAATTCGAGTGCTTTTTCAGGCTTTTCATTGGTAAATAAAACAGCTACAGGCGAGTAACGAAGCTTTAGCCTACTTGCCAGTTCACTTTTCATAGTCTGTTTTCCTCCTAACATTATGCATACTTTTTCGCAGGGCTGTCCTGACCTTCTAAGAATTATTTCTCCCTTCCTCCCTTTTTATTCGAACCGTTTTGCACAGTGCATCCTATCATCCCCTTTCTATTTAGCTGCAACTTCAAATAACACAAAACAGCATATTAAAATTCATACATTATAATGAATATACTATTTACAGTTATAGTTGTCATGACAACTATAACTGTAAAAAAAACCTATTTAATATTATAGTAAATTTGATTTAACATATTTTTCAATTCTGTCACTTTATGTTCATCGATTCCTGTTGTTGCTTTATCTAATAGTTCTTTAGCCCTGGGAATTAATTGTTCCCTCACTGCCCACCCTTTGTCAGTCAGAAATATTTGAAAAGCCCTTTTATCTACAGGATGAGGTTTTCGGACAATCAATTCTTTCATTTGTAATTTCTCTAAAATGCGATTTGTATTGGGTTTATCTTTGTCGATTCTGTCTGACAACTCTTTAGGGGTAACACCTTCTTGTTCCCATAAACAATTAAGTATGGCCCATTGCTCTGGTGTAACATCGTATTCTTTGAGTCGTTGCAGCAATTCATTTTTGAGTTTTGCATTCGTCTTATTTAAGATAAACCCCAAGGAGTCATTCAATTTAAATTCCATTTATACCACCATCATGATTGTTGTGACAACTATATTATACTTATTTAACAATTTTTAGTCAACATGTACCTAATTTCCATCTATGAGAGCTGATGATGCGCTACAGCTTGTCCGCGCTATACTGCCGCACCGGCACGCCTTGGACACGTTGTTGTTGACATGCCGCTTTTATTCTTCCTTGCCGGTAAAAAAGGTATCAATCATTTTCTCTGCCAGACGTTTCGAAGCATTGGCCTGAGCAACCAGCATCAAGATGATTAAAAGAAGCTCAGCCGCATTCCGGTTAGTTGTTTCTATAGCAGCTGTTTTGCTCTCTATATATTTGACTTTTTCCTCAAAAGTATCGTAGAATTCTGCGAACTGTTCCTTTCTTAACTCCAGGAAGGTTATGTATATCTCTTGGAGAGGAATAACATCATCATCAGGGGTATTAATATCGTTCAAAATAGGGGCAAAGATTTTTTTGATATCACTAATTGAAAGAATGCTTTTTAATTGGGAAATCAATATTAGAAGCATAATATGCTGTCTTCCATATTTTCGATTTTGAGGCGGTATCAACAGTTGATCTTTGGTATAATTGTTGATCATGGTTTTTGTTAGACCCTTGTCAGCTGACTCTCTTTTTAGCCAATAAAGCCTATTGTTAAGAAACTCTAATAGCTGGTCCATATAAAGATTTATATCAGGGATATCGTCCACCTGAATATCTTCGGTCAGGCCAAGACTTTCGATGATCGTTTGTATGGTTGCCTTGTTATATTCCATGATTATATCCATTCCTTTCGCTCCGTTCCAGGCACAAAACAGAATAAAATCCCTATTTGTTTTGGGGAACCAGTCTGTAGATACACACCGGGTGTTAGACGGCCCCTAATTAAAAATATATTCCATATAACCTTCTCTATGACACGAATAAAGCGATTAACTGCTATTATGCAAAATGATATGCAGTAGTTTCTTGTTTTAGAAACTACTGCATATCATTTTGTTTACTATGTTACCCGGTATGTCGCACGTTGGTTTTGTATATACAATGTTTCGTGTTTTATTATCCATTATATATATATTAGTTAAACAAAAAAACGAAACGAAAAAGAGAGTAATTTAAAGATAACATGTGTTTTTGGCGAAATACAGTCACTTTGGCTAGTTACTGTGAATACTATATCACGACAGGACGAATTATCAATGCTAGCGCAAACTTAGCGGAAATTTAAATTGAAAGGGAGAGAACATCTTTGGTTAAAGTGGGATTTATCATTTGTCCGCACTGTAGCGACATGACTTGGGAAACAAAAGAGTTTGCAGCAGTAAAAACAGGAGCGGGTGCATTTAGAAATTTAGGCCCGGCTGCAGTAGTTGGCTGTATTGCCTGCGCTGGGTGTCCAGGCAAGCAAGTAGTAAATAGAGCTAAATTATTGATAAAATGTGGCGCCGATATAATTGCGATGTCCTCTTGCATGAGCAGTACTGCCGCTGATAAAAATGCCTGTCCTTATTATGAGCATATCCTGGAAGAACTGTCTAAAAAGTTAAGAACGACGATTGTTATTGACTGCCGTAATGGCGTTGGCGCTTAACCTGTCAGTAAACACACAGATTTCATAAATGGAGGTATCTACGTGAGTATAGAGGAAATAGTCTTATTAATTGCCGTAACTGCCGGTTTGATAGGGGCAACGATTTATCGCAGCAACAAAATGCTTGGGAAACTAAAAATCACGAATACGGATAGCAAGAAAAAAGAGTCGAACCGCTGAAGTGATCCTAACAAAAAAGTTAAACAAAGTCTTTATCGGTTTGGCAAAATACATGGCGAATAAATCACCCGGCGTCCAGAGTGCCAAATCCCCAACCGTGTAACCGGTCTGCACATCCCATTCTTTCTTATTCTGTCTCCTATTTCAAGTGACTATATTCTTCATCACTGACCGCTTCCAGCCATTCATTGGCGGTCTCATCTCCCGGCACTTCCACTGCAAGATGGGCAAACCAGCTATCTTTGGCCGCGCCATGCCAGTGTTTGACACCGACAGGGATGTTTACTACATCTCCGGACCCTAGTTCCTGCGCCGGCTTCCCCCACTCCTGATACCAGCCTCTGCCGGCAGTGCAAAGCAAAATCTGTCCGCCGCCTTTTGCAGCTCGATGAATATGCCAATTGTTGCGACAGCCCGGCTCAAAGGTCACATTGCCAATCACAACATCGCTTGTGGACAGCATATTCAAATAACTCTGTCCAACAAAATACCGGGCATACGCTTCATTCTTTTCCCCCATAGGAAATACGCTCAACTCTGCTGTTTTCATCTTATTGAGTTCTCCTCCTGCTCTTGCGTGTTCTGTACTATAATCGGCATGTAATTTCACCGCCTTATGGTGATAGGATAGCACTTAGAGTTAGCACCAAGTCAAGCATTTTATAGAAATTTTGCCGTAAAATGAAAAGGTAACTTCGTGATGGGCCCTATTGGTAGGCGTTGTATGGCTCGGGGGAAAATGGCGCTGGAACCATCTGGCAGGGCTTTTGGTAGCAGGCATCGGGATGGCAATTATCGCTTCTCAACAGGGCGGTGAGATGACGACAGCCGGATTTTGGCTGGTTACAGCCGCCGCTGCTTGCTGGGGTGTGGGCAATGTCATTATCGCCGGACTACTCAAGGTGTACCGGCTTTTCCTATGCTGTCGCTGATTGTTTGGATAGGTTTTTTAGCTATTCTTCCGTTAGCGGTATTGTCGTTGCTGCTGGAAGGCTACGATTCCTGGCTGTCAGCCTGGCAGGCACCTACCTGGACAGGCATTGGCTCGCTTATTTATTTGGCTTTGATGGCTAATTTGTTGGGTATGGACTATGGGGAAAACTGCTTTCCTGGAATATAGGCAAAAAGTCTGAAATCTCCTGTTGATGCCGATGCCAGTTCCTCATTGTTCAAAGCCTATGAAGTTAGGTGCCACCTGCTTCATAGGCTTTATTCCCCTCTTACCTGGCCGCATTACGAGCAGTTTGGTTATGTCGGTGAATAAATGCCTCCATGATAGCAGTAATAGGTCTTGGCTTTCATTGCAAGTAATTTCTCCATTGATTCTGCGGCCTGTTCAATATCCAATGTAAATTGAGGGTTTGCGATAACAGGCAAGCCATTCTCTAAAGCAATGGCATCACCGGTTATAACAATCGAAGCTTCTTCCATGAACAGCGAAATATGTCCGGGCGTATGCCCTGGGGTTGCAATAACTTGGCAACCTCCGCACCAATTCAAGTACTCCCCATCATGTAACATTCTGTCTACATGAACCGGCTCAACCCTGCGAAGCATCTCACAAAATGCCTTTCCAAACGCCTGCTGGTCGGGTGGAAGGGTCATTTGCATTTCTTCTGCCTGACAAAGCCGCAGCGGTTTTTCCTGTGCGGAAATAAAGGGTGCTTCCTCCGCTGAACTGTATATTTGCAGTTTGGGATTCACTCTTTTCAATGCGGCAGCCGCTCCTATATGGTCGTGGTCATGATGGGTCAGGACAAGTCCTGTCAGTTGCTGTAGCGAAATTCCATGTAACAGCAATTCCTTATCAAGCATGGGGGACGAACCAATGAATCCGCCATCAACCAATATAATATTCTGCTGATCCCACAGCAGAGTGGGGTGTATCGTGTTTTGAGTATCGCCAAATGGCATAGTTATGGTCAGCGGCAGAATTTTGTATCGCATTTTACGGATTTTCTTTGCCATAAATAGTCTCAATCTCCTTTCGATAACGCCACAACCTTACTGAAAGGCCTTCATCCGTCTTATCGTCAGCATGTGCTGCGATGTTGTACGTATAAGTATTTGTGCTCCGCTTTGTTTCCATTCAGATGAATCCATCCAGCAGACTGCCGCCACTCAAGGTAATAATGGGAATCAAAGTTATTTTCCCCCCTGACAAAGTGTAGGTGACAAAAAAGGAGCGTCCCTATTGTCTACTATTGTCTATAACGAACAGGCACGCAGGACAAATTCCTGCGTGCCTGTTCGTTATAGTTACTGCTTACGGCTTGCAAATAATTTCAGCGATATAGGTATCAAAGATATTGGCGGCATGGGCCGGACGTATGACCACCGCTGCATCAGCGCCTCGTCCGGTACCGCCAATGGCAATGATATCTTCACCATAGGGGATCAGTCCGGCATCCAGCGCCATAACAGCAATCTCTACAGTAACTTTAACTCCCTGCCCAAACATTCTCAGCGTATTGGCCATAATTTCCACTGGATATGCCCCGCCGAACTTCCGGCTAATACCCCGTTCCGCCCCGGACAGTACATGGGTGGTTGTTAGTACTTTTACATTTTTACTCACTAATAGTTCCCGCTGCTCGGCAGACAATTCATTAACACCCGGCTCCTTAAAGCCATTGGCATGGGTAACGCAGACCACGTTTTCAATTTTTCCTGCCAGCAATTGAGCGGTTTTGCCGGTGTTGGAGGCTACAACAACGGACTTGATGCCATACTCTTTTGCTTTACTCAAGGCCAATTCCACCGTTTTCTCAGTATGGGCGTCACCTGCAGATTTCCAATACATGCTCATCACTCCTCTACATCAATACGTTCAATTTTAAAAATGACGGGACGAGTGCCGTCGTTACAACAGGCAATCATCATCTTTTCGTCATTTGTCCAGCCTTTCATAATCGACCCGCCCTGCAATGCTGCATATACATAACGGCTGATGGCATCCCATGCCTCTGAGCAAAATTTTCCATGCAGCATCCGGAAGAAATCATTGCCTTCCAGCAGAAACTCTTGACCTTCTTCAAAAAAAGGACATTTTCCCGACCGGGGATCAGCCAAATACTGTTCCTGCAAATCTTGATAGCATTCCTTGCGCAGTACGGTTATCTTACATTTGTGTTCCATACTCATGCTCTCCTGACATTTTATTGCCGAACGGCTAGTACCACATAGGAAAACGCCATTACTCGGCTTCCGGAGTAGGCTTAGAGGATTGATTGCCCCATTTCGCAACAAAATAAATTAAGGCTATGAGTACAGCAATAAATAAGCTAACGCGTGTAACACTTAAATATTCTCTCGGCAGGGCATCGTAAAGCCCGAGTATCCCAAAGAAAATAAAAATTAACGAAGCTCCCCATTTTACTATGCGCTCAGGAATTTGTTTGCCAAGTACAACGCCGATGAGAATACCTATTGCATTTGCAATCATCATCCCAATTGTTGTTCCCATCCATACCGGAACTATCTCATTGGGGAATTTAGCCGCCAACGCAACAGTCGCCAGTTGTGTCTTATCTCCCATCTCTGCGATAAAGAAGGCGACGGTGACCGTCCAAAACGGACTCATTGAACGTTCCCGGTCTTCTCCTTCAAGTTGATCTCCCCTGATTGTCCAAAGCCCAAACACAATAAATGATAGTGAGGCGACAATTTGGACAGTGCTCATCGGGACGTAGTTGGTAATATAGCTTCCTACTACTACAGCAAATAAATGGTTCAATACTGTCGCAACAAAAACACCACACATTACCGTCTGCCAGCGGTATCTTGTCGCAAAGGCCATCCCCAGTAATTGTGTTTTATCGCCCATTTCCGCCAGTACAACAAAGAGCGATGCTGTGATAAAAGCCTCCATGCTTATCCTCCTTTTTTACATACAAAAAACTTCGATACAACTATACCGAAGGTCTTCATAGAAATAAAAAAGGAGACACTTCTAGTATAGTTGCGAACTATACTAAAGGTCTCGCTAATTGGCTTGTACCAACAATAAGGCCAGGCTATTGCCAGTGTGTTGACCCTATTTCGCTAGCTACTCCCCTTTAGGAATGTTAAATTATTCTAATAATAGCATATCCAATTATACTTGTCAAATCGCTAAACCTTCAATTACACTCAACAAGACTATTGGTTCCAAACAATTAATGGTATACTTAACTTGTAAACTTTGACAAGCCAACAATCCATCTTATCCGGTCTGCCTGCTGCGGCAAGTGGCGGCAACCGCTATAAAAACTACCGAAAGGAGCTAGTTTTATTGATATGATGAACCATAATCCGATGCTTGCCGGAATAGATGCCTGCCCTCCGTCAATCCGGGTGATGGAAAAACTGCTCAAGGTTGTACAGCAGCTCTCCGCCACACACGATTTGCAATCTGTTATGGATATTGTCCGTCATTCGGTACGCCAACTTACCGGCTCCGACGGAGCGACTTTCGTTTTGCGTGACGGCAATTTTTGTTATTACGCGGAGGAAGACGCGATCAGTCCGCTGTGGAAGGGCCTACGCTTTCCAATGGAAATCTGCATCAGCGGCTGGGTCATGCAAAACCGTCAGCCCGCTATCATTGAGGATATTTTTGAAGACAAACGCATACCTATCGGCGTATACCAAAAAACGTTCGTGCGCAGCCTGGCCATGGTTCCGATTAAGTCCAATGATCCCGTCGGGGCTATCGGCTGCTATTGGTCGGAATCCCGCACTCCTACGCTGGAGGAAGTCGAAGTGCTGCAGGTGCTGGCCGACACAGCAGCCATTGCCATTGATAACATCGGCTATCGTGAAAATATCGCCAGTCAGGCCCGGCAATTGGAAGAAGCCATTGACGGAACACTGCTTGCTGTAGCTAGCATGGTGGAACTGAAAGATCCCTATACATCCGGCCATCAGCGGCGTGTAGGCATTATTGCCTTTGACATCGCCCGCGAGATGGGCTGGGACATCAAACGTTGCGAAGCCTTGCGCCGTGCAGCCATTGTCCACGATATCGGCAAAATCGGCATTCCCGGCGAACTGCTTGCCAAACCGGCCAAACTGACCGCACCGGAATTTGCCTTGATCCAGACGCACGCTCAAATGAGCTATGATATATTGAAGGAAATTAAGCTTCTGCTGCCGATAGCAGAAATTATCTGCCAGCATCACGAGCGCCTGGACGGCAGCGGCTATCCGCACGGCCTGACCGCAGAGCAGATTCTGCCAGAGGCCAGGATCGTGACTGTCGCTGATGTGTTTGAGGCAATGACTTCTCACCGGCCCTACCGTCCGTCACTGGGTCTGAAGGCTGCTCTCGATGAGCTTACCCGCCACAGCGGCACGCTGTACGATGCCGCTGCTGTCGCCGCCCTGGTACGGCTGATCAAGGAGAAAAACTACCAACCCCCGCAGTAGCGTTCACAACGAGACGGGTTACGGATAATCCAATGTGTCAAAAACACTTAGTATAATGAATTAAGCATTGGAGGTGTTTTAAATGAAAGCAATGATAATTCGTAAGTATGGCGGTCCGGAAGTATTTGAAGTCGCAGAGGTAGACAAGCCAGAACCAATCCCGGGGCATGTAGTATTGAAGGTAGCTGCTAGTAGTATTAACCCGTTAGAAACGAAAATTCGCTCAGGTTTGGCTGCTGCTATCGGACCTCAATTACCCGCTATTCTTAATGCGGATGTTTCAGGTGAGATTGTAGCTGTTGGTGAAGCAGCAGGTCAATGGAAAGTTGGTGAGCAAGTATTCGGCTGTACTGGTGGAGTTGGAAATTTACAAGGAGCCTTGGCTGAATTTATGCTAGCAGATGCTAATTTAATTGCGAAAAAACCCACTTGCATTGATCACTACACGGCAGCATTATTTCCGTTAGTCACTATAACTGCCTGGGAAGGAATTATGGAAAAATCCCTGGCGAAACCAGGAGAAAAATTATTGATACATGGTGCTGCCGGAGGAGTTGGACATATAGCTGTACAATTAGCAAAGCAACAAGGTGCTATTGTTTATGGTACGGTTTTAAATCAAGAGCAAGCCGATGTAGCAAAAGCTTTTGGTGCGGACCATGTTATTTTTTCTAATACTGAGTCTGTTGAAAACTATGTAGAGAAATATACAGACGGTAGAGGATTTGATGCGATATTCGATCCAGTAGGGGGAAATAATTTAACTAACAGTTTCAAAGCAGCAAAATTAAAGGGTGTAATCTGCACTACTAACGCCAGAGCCACTCTGGATATTGGACCGATGCATGCGAAATCCCTGACTTTACATGCTCTATTGATGACCGTACCTATGCTTTTCAATATTGAGCGTGAGCGACATGGCAGGATACTGGACCATATAAGTAATTTAATCGAACAGGGAAAATTGCGTATCAAGAGAGATAAACAACAGTTTACTTTTGAAGAGATTACTAAGGCTCATGAGTATTTGGAAGCCGGTAAGGCTATCGGAAAAATATCATTGGTAAACTCGTTTAATCCTCTCTCTTAAATCAACGATAAAGCAAGTAATATTGCGGATGCTCTAAAGGTAGATGTCGCTGCATTTTTTAATCCCATCGATATAGCAATCCGGGGCAGAATTCTTTTCCCCCTCATTGATCCAAATAGCCACCATTGGTGAAACATCATAATATTATATATATAATATTATGTTTGAGGAGGATAATGATGAAAAAACAAATCATTGTAAATCTGACTGCCCACCGGGCCGGCTATCTAGAAGACAACAAATTGATCAAAGAGTATTATATCGGCAGCGGCAGGCCGGAAACACCTACTCCGCCAGGCAGCTACGAAGTCATTGAAAAAATTCGTTATGAAAAGCAAGGCGAATTTGATTTTGGTTCTCGCAGGCTGGTTTTGTCAACGGATAAATCCTGTTTGCACGGGTCATGGAACGGACCGGTAGAGGGATATGTCTCCGGTGGCTGCATTAGAATGTATAATCAAGATATTGAGGAATTATTTGAAAAGGTGGAAATCGGTACACCGGTAATTATGATACAGTAATGTCAAGCAACCAGCGGTAAGCGGCTGTTCCCAATGCCTAGCGTGAAACTTTCTTATACAAAGAGGCTACTGTCATCACGGCAGCCTCTTTGTATTTGTATAAGAGTGAGGCGACTGGCTTCACTGTTGCCCTTCCAACTCCGGTGCTCAGCAGCATACAACGCAGCACACTTCCATCCGCTACCATCGGCCCACACAGGCTCCGTATCTTTCGGTACATTTTCGGTTTTGCTAGGCCCTACAAACTAAACATGCCACCTTTGCCAGACTCTGCTATAAGGTGAGAAAGTGACACGCCACATTGCTTTTCCGGATGTCCGATCCCAGGGCGAAGCAAGGGTATACAGGATTGCTGTACGAAAATAATTAGCACAAAGTCCTTTTCTCGTCCGGAATAAAAGTCCCTGTACCTTCACAACCTTAAAACGGGAGAATTATGACGACTATTTCCCGTAACACAGCAGAGGCATGAGGTATACCGGCCATATGCCGTTTGACGACAACACAGGGTTACGGACAATAGACCGCTTGTATTCACCAGGATTAGAGTGCTTCAAGGAACCGGCTTTACCCGGAAGCCTAAGCGTCGTTGCCGACGCAGGAAGGGTGTATCATGAGCATTAGCGTAGAAATGTTTATTTCCCTGGCCGCAGCAGTGATCACTTTGTTGTTGCTGATCTTTGCGGTCGACTGGCGGTATTTCCGGGACTGGGTGGTGGTGTATCTGTTTAAAAGCCTGCTGGACTTTGTTGTCAGCAGTCCGACCGTGGAACTCCGTCTGCTCGAATATCCCGACCGGCTGCTGCCAAACTTGTACGATACCAGCCTGCTGTTTGAATTGTGGGTGTTTCCGGTGCTGTGCATCCTCTACAATCAAATAACACGGGATAAAGGGCTGAGCGTCATCCTGGGTTATGCCCTGCTATTCAGCGCCGGCATCACCGTAATCGAGTATTTTTTGGAGCTTCATACCAACTTGATTCGCTATATTCAGTGGAGCTGGCTGACCACCTATGTCACGTTATCCATCACTTTTTTACTTTCCCGGGGTTTTATCGCTTTTTATCGCCGGGGCTGTGACAAAGCAATGGGAGTTCTGGAAAAAGAAAAAGCTCCCTGATTGCAGGGAGCTTCAGGCTGTAATCGCCTAGCTTCGTTGCTCCTCAGAGCTCGTTTTTGAACAGCCTGGACTTTGTCTACAAGCTGAGGCACCGCAATTCGGTACCTTTTCTTCTTGCCATGTTTTTGATTTAGATAGATTTTTCTACCTTGATAATGCTAGTTCCTTGCGGTCTACCGCCTGAGGCGGCTTTTCCATCCATTCCTTCTCAATGGACAATTGTGCGGCGTCTTCGACATACTGGCCAATTTCCAGCATGAGTCGCGAATACATCGTGATGATGTCCATTCGCATACTCATTGACATCGAAACGCCATAGTTACCTAGTCCGGCTGCTTGCAGCATCGTCGAGTGGTAAAGCATTAGCCTGTCGGAAAAAGGAGGGACTGTGGAACCTGTCACGTCTGAAACCATGTTCATCGGAGCCGGAAGGTCTTCCTTTATCAGCATAGAACTGAGGACTTCCATATGCTTGTGAGCTATCTGTTTGCCGCGCAGCAGTGAATCGCGGATGTCAGGGTCTTTCGCTACTTGACTGAACCCCATGAGCAGTGCCTTTCCCAACATATTCGACTGGGCATTGACAAAGATGTGGTCTATTTCCATGGCGAGTAGTGGACGCTGTTTGCCGAAAAGACTCCCCATAAAGTCGCTGGCATGAACTATTTCTTTTCGCTCGGGGGTTGGGATGTACGGTGACCTGACGTAAAGCCCTTTCGACAATTGCACGCTGGTTGCCTTCTCATCCAATTCAGCCGAGGTACGGATGCATTCATGAAGAAAATTCCTTACGTCTTGCCGCGCTGAACTGGTTAGGGCCAGCCCATATCTTTGCAACCCGATTCGCCCCATGTTTCGGAGGTAGGAAAGAAAGAACGGGTCTGAAAACAGTCTTGGCGCAGCTAGCTCAACATCCTCAGATGTGAAACCATTGGGAACTGGCACGTTTTCGCTACCAAGCATTTCAGTAATTTTCGTCAGGTGATCTTGTGAAAGCCCCCTGGCGTATTCCACAACTGGACTGATTTCCCGGTCCTCCACCTGATGGGAAAAGAGTGTCAATACCTGTAGCACCATACTGTCACTCATGTATTGGAACCACAGTGTTCCTATTTCGGCCGCTGTCAGCTTGCTATCGTACTCTTGCTTCATCAATCTTCCTCCTGGACAATGCTTTTTCCCCTACCTAGTATTACCGTTAGGCAAAAAAAAAATATCTTGCTTCGATAAGATCCATCTAGCAGACAGGCAAAGCATGTAAACGATTATTGACAAAGAAAAAAAAGTGGAATAATATAACATTATAAAACCAGCAGTACTAATTTTGTCAAATTAGTACTAAACAAAACCGAGGTGTTTTTTTTGCGTGACCGTATTTTGATGGCAGCTATTGAAGAAATAAATTACCATGGCGTCCGTTTTACCATGAATGATCTTGCCAAACGGCTGAGTGTCAGTAAAACATCCATATATGAACACTTTTCTTCGAAAAGCGAGCTGATTCACAGTATTTTAATATCAGTAACTCAAGATATTCAGCAGCAGGAACAAGCGATCTGTAATAACGCCGCATTGACTTTTGCCGAAAAGATAGCAGCCATACTTAAAGTTGCGCCAACAATGTTGGGATCTATTAACAATTTTCGGCTGAAAGACGACCTCCAGCTCTATTATCCCAACGAATTTCAGATCACCCAAAAATTTAATGAGGAACGCCAAGAGCGCTTTTTATCCCTGATTGTTCAGGGTATCGAAACCAAAGCGCTCCGGCCGATCAATACCAAAGTACTTCGCCAAATCATTGCCAGCACTCTCGATGATTTATTCTCTTACCGGTTTCTCTCTGAAAGCAATATGACCATCCCGGATGCCTTGACCGCCATGTCAGATATTCTAGTCAACGGATTACTGCCCAAAAAAGAATAAGTGGACTTCGTTAAAATCGCGGGCTCACACGCGATTTTAATATACCTCCTTCGACCGTCAGTACCCAGAAAGAAATTTCGGTACTAAATCCTTTATTCTCCAGCTTGAATTGATTAGCTGCCTTAAAGGTTCTTTAAAACATCCAGGTAACCATCCAGTCGCCCAAAACGAAAGCGGGGTGATATTTGTTGAAACGCTTCCTGCTGGTATGGCTGACCGCCGGGTTGCTGCTATGTATACCAATCATCAGCTTAGCCGGTCCCCAGGAAGACTACGAGGAGGCTTACAAGCTGTATCTGACTGCCGGCGCCAGCGCAGCCGCCTATAGCGGGCGCCTGGGCGAACTGGCCAACCGCTATCTGGAGCAGGACGGCTGGCAAATCGATCATTATCGGCAGGCTCAAGGCCGTACCGGCGCCCGCTACCTGGTGGCCCGGAAAGCCGGTGTTCCATTTTACCTTGTCGCCATTGTCGGCACAGAAAATAAACGGGACATAAAAACCGACTTGAAAGTCAGCAAAGTCTATTTCGCTGGCAGTAATCCCGCCGAATTCGCCGCCAATGCCGCCAAAAAGAATATTCCCAACACTGAACCCAAGGTTCACCAGGGCTTCGACGAGTTTGTCCAAGCCGGTCCGTCGGCCGTCTTACGTAATCCCCGGCAGGTCAGTCTTTCCCTTCCCGATCTGCTCCACGCCGACCAAACCCGCAAGCTGCTCCTGACCGGCCACAGTCTCGGCGGTGCCGCTGCCACGTTGGCTGGGGCAAGACTGCTAAGCTCGGGAGTCAGCCCGGACCAGTTGGAAGTCATTACCTTCGGCGCTCCCGCCGTCGGCAATGCGGCTTTTGCCGCCAAATACGAACCCAGCCTGCCCCTCACCCGGATTGTTCATACTGGCGACCGGATTACCGGCGTTCTGCAAACTCTGGTCGGCGGTTACCGGCAGTTTGGCCGGGAAATAAAATGGAAACCTGGCGCTACTGTGCGCGATGCCCACCAATTAACCGGTTATATCGATTCGGCTCTGAAAAATTATTATGATAAACGTCGCCTTGCTGTAGAAGCTGGCATACAGCTGCCTGCTCAGCCTGCAAAAAAGCAGACAGATCATAAGCAGCGCGTCTACATTCTGCCGCTGGCCAACCAGTTGCCGGCAAATTTGGCCGCTGAATTTTGGTATATGCAGGAAGCATTACAGGATGTATACCAGAATACTCTTGCGGAGTATGTCGCTGCAAATACCCGGACGGAAGATTGGCAGCAGGCAGCCCTTGCCGCCGGCTGCCGCTGGGCCATTGTATCCGAAGTAAGTGCCAGCCTCGTTAAAGAACAAAAAAACACCTATTACATCACCGTGCATCAGACTATCTATGACACGCAAACCGGCGCTGTCGCCAGTACCGCCGTTTTTTCTACCGGCACTTACAGTCTGACTCCGTTGGAGGCCTTTGTTCATGCTTTCCGGGGAATTAGCGACCAGCTGAACAGTGTTATGGCCCAATAACCCCCGAAGTGTTACCTGCTTACTCTTACTGCTTAAAGCGCCATGAAGTCCGACCATAGCTGGCATTGTTCGGTGGACGGCTATCTGACCGTCTGCCGCCTGCAAGCATAGGGAGTAAAAGAATTTGCGCATTTCTAAGGGAGGCGAGTTAATTGTTAACCAAAGAACACTGCAAGACGGCCCTTCAGGAACGGTTGTTGGCACTGGCGGGCACAAGCCTGGATGAAGCCTCGACCTCGGACAAATACGCCGCACTGGCCAGCCTGGTCCGCGACTACATCGGCCAGCGCTGGGTGGACACCACCCGCCGCTACGACGACCAACGGCAAAAGCAGGTGTACTATTTCTCCATGGAATTTTTACCGGGGCGCCTGCTGGACACCAATCTCTCTAATCTCGGCATCCGCGATGTCTGGCGGGAAGCCCTGGCCGAACTCGACATCGACTACACCGAACTATTGAGCGCCGAACACGACGCCGGCCTCGGCAACGGCGGCCTGGGGCGGCTGGCCGCCTGCTTTCTCGATTCCCTGGCAGCACTCGGCCTGCCCGGCCACGGCTGCGGCATCCGCTATACCTACGGCCTGTTTGAGCAGGCCATTGTCGACGGCGTTCAGGTGGAAAAACCGGATTCCTGGCTGAAAGACCTCAATATCTGGGAGTACCGCAAAGCCGGCAAAGCCGTTTTGGTAGAGTTTGCCCCGCCCCTGGGGATTGTCAAAGCCGTCCCCTATGACATCCCCGTCATTGGCTTTGACAACCGGACCGTCAATACCTTACGGTTATGGAGCGCCGAAGTGCGGGACGAATTCAGCGTTAATTATTCCAGCTTAGGCCCTGAGGATTACCGCAAATTGCTGGAATACAAGAACAAAGTGGAAGCTATTTCGCAAATCCTCTATCCGGACGACCGCTATGAGGAAGGACGCCAGTTGCGTCTCGTCCAGGAGTATTTCCTGGTGTCGGCCGGACTTAAAAGCATTATCCGCCATATCAAGCGCAAGCAGGGCTCGGATCTAAGGCGCCTGGCCGACCAGATCGCCGTGCACATCAATGACACCCATCCGGCTTTGGCCATCCCCGAACTGATGCGCATTCTCATGGATGAAGAAGGCCTGGGCTGGGACGAGGCCTGGGACATTACCATTCATACCATTTCCTATACCAATCACACCGTCCTGCCGGAAGCTTTGGAAAAATGGCCGGTCGGTCAACTGCAAAGCCTGCTGCCCCGCATCTATGAAATTATCCACGAGATCAACGAACGGTTCTGCGCCGAGCTGTGGCAACGCTACCCCGGCGACTGGGACCGCATTGCCGCCATGGCCGTCATCGCCGACGGCTTCGTCAAGATGGCCCACCTGGCTGTAGCTGGTAGCTACAGCGTCAACGGCGTGGCCGCACTGCACAGCGATATCCTCAAAAACGATCTATTGAACCTGTTTTATCAGCATGCGCCGCAAAAATTCAATAACAAAACCAACGGCATTACCCACCGCCGCTGGCTGCTCACCGCCAATCCCGGCTTGGCCGGCTTAATCACCGGCACCATCGGTCCCGCCTGGCTGCACCGGCCGGATCACTTGACAGAGTTACTGCCTTTTGCGACAAGTACCACTTTCCAGCAAAAACTGGCAGCCGTGAAACAGGACCGGAAGGAGGCCCTGGCCAAATTTATCTTTGACAGGTATCACCTTGCCCTTGACACCCATTCTCTTTTCGACATCCAGATCAAACGCATTCATGCCTACAAACGCCAGCTCCTCAACGCGCTCCGGATTATGGATCTCTACCGCTTGTTAAAGGATAACCCCCAACTTGACATCCTGCCCCGTACCTTTATCTTCGCCGGCAAAGCGGCGCCTGGCTACTACCTGGCAAAAAAAGTAATTCAGCTGATTGTCACCCTAGCCAAACAAATCAACAGCGATACCGCCATTCAGGATAAGCTTAAAGTTATATTTCTGGAAAACTATAATGTGTCGCTGGCGGAACTGATTATTCCCGCCGCCGATATCAGCGAGCAGATTTCCACCGCCGGCAAGGAAGCCTCCGGCACCGGCAACATGAAATTCATGATGAACGGCGCGGTTACCGTCGGCACTTTAGACGGCGCCAATGTGGAAATCCGCGAAGCCGTAGGTGATGAAAACATCGTCATCTTCGGCCTCACCGCCGAGGAGGTGGCGGCCTGCTATCAAACGGGCCGGTGCAATCCCTTGACCGTCTATAACCAGAACGAACGGATACGGCATTGTGTGAATCAACTGATCGACGGGAGTCTGCCTGTCATTGGCGATGAATTCAAACCGCTGTACGACTATTTACTGCATCCGGGCGGCGCTTTTCTGGAACTGCAGGATTTTGCCGCCTATCTGGAAGCCCAGGAACGGCTGGACCGCCTGTTCCGCAACGACCGCGCCCGCTGGCAGGTGGCAACCACAAATATCGCTCACTCCGGCCGGTTCTCTAGTGACCGCACTGTTACGGAATATGCTGATGATATCTGGCACATCCGGCCGTCTGAGTCTCCTGCTAGCCTGATCTAAGCGATATTTCCCTGTTTAATCGGCAACCGTTCAGTTTCCCTCCCTGCTATATTCAGTTAACCACCATAATGATTGACATACCTTTTGATATAACGTAACCAAGCAGAAAGCGGGATGGTGCCAATACAGCACTATCCCGCTTTTCTTTCAGTATTTTATGATTATAACCCAGCCGGAAGCAAGGGGACGGGGAAGCAAGGGGACGGACGGGGAAGCAAGGGGACGTACGTTTTGCTTCGCAAAATACAATAAAACAAGGAAGCAAAAAGAATTGTCCCTATGCTTCCTGCGTTTTTTGAGCAGTCTCTTTTCAAAAATAAACGGCGGCTTGAATTATTTCAAACCGCCGTTAGGCTGATTGTTACCTGTCTTGCCAATATCACAGGTATCTGGCGATAATTTGCACCAACCGGGCGGGAAGCAGTTTAAGCTCAGTGATATCCAATGTGTTTTCTTTCCCGTAAATATCACTGATTACCTCTTTGTCCTGGCCGATAGCGGCAGCAAGAAAAAGGATGCCCTTGCGGCGATATTCCTGCAAAGTCTGCTTCATATCGGCGACTGCCAGGTCGCCTGTATAATCTGGCATGGCTTTGGGTTGTCCGTCGCTGATGCTGATAAACAGCTTGGTTTGCTGGGCTGCTTGCAGCAAGCGATCGGCGATGATCCGCAATGCCATGCCGTCACGGTTATTGCTCCTGCCTTGAATGCCCATCAAAGAATATTTTTCATCTGGGTCTTTACTGGCAAAATCCACGTAGGAGTAGAGCGACATCTGCTCGATACGGGAGCGATCGGCGGTATCGCCATAGATCAGCACAGGAATGCCGCAGCCGGTGCAAAATTCATACAAAGCAATTGCCGCCTGCCGTGCCGCTTCCAGCCGGCCAAATGCAGTCATGGAAGCCGACTCGTCAATCCGAAGCGCCACGGCAAGAGTCGGATTTTCTGCCGGCGGGCGCTTACGGGCAAAATAGCGAAAGTCCTGGGCCGCGACTCTATCGGCACAAAACGTTGTGCCATATAACTGTCCCCGCGCAAATTCACTGGTGGTTTCATGCTCCAGCAGGGGCATGGTTTTTTGCACCAGTTCCCGGATGACAGGCATCAATACAGAAGCCTGCTGCAGGTATTCCGCCCTGTTTTCCCCTGTGGCTTCCGGACGGTGGACAATCAGCTTTACTTGTTGATGCAAACTGCCCTTGACACTTTCTCTGGCTTGTTGATTTAACTGTTTGCGGAATGCCTGCTTTTGCTGTTCCGTAGGGTGTTCCAGCGCCATTTCGTGATACATGGGAGCTCCATCGTCGCCGTTATCGCTGCTTTGCGTTTCGATCGCGCTGTCAGAGGCTTGATCTGAATGCCCCTCGCTGTCGGTGGATTTGCGTAAACGTACAGCATTTTGATCCCCAGGTCGCTCTTCACCCGCAAAGTATTTGCCGTCGTCGGCAAGGTGCAATTCCATCACAGCGGAATTTTGGCTTTCGCACCTGTGTGTTTCTGCCTGTTCCAGCTGTTTCATAAGACCCTTCGCGGTAAGAGCTTGCTCTAAAATAGTGATCTCTTCCGGCTCGGTTGTGATTTTATAAATCACCTTGTGATACATGGAAGCCCGGAGGGCAGCGCCGTTTGCAACCGCGTCCGCCCAGAACAAATAGGAACGCATACCGGCCACGCCCTTTATGGCGTTCGCTTTGGCTGTTGCATCCAGCGTGATAATAGTATCTGCCAGCAGGGACAGCACCGCTTCATCGCCATAGCCGGTTTTCGCGGCGGCTCGCTCCATCATGACCGCCTTGGGCGGCAAATCCATTTTTTCGCTGTGCTGGACCCTGTCCCGCAGAGCCTCATTCAGCGGGCGCCAGCCATTGTATCCCCGGTTGGTGGTGATGACAACAATAAAGTCCGGGTGCCGATGGACAATGCGGGTGGGAAGGTTGATGCTGCCGTCCGGCTCCAGCGCAGAGTTCAGCGCCATCAGCACCGCGGCGTCACGAATAACGGTAGGCTCCTGTATTTCCAGCAGCCAGCCGTTTTCGTAAGCGCGGACAATTTCCGATGGATAGAACTGATAGCGTACTTCCTTTGCGTCATGGCCATCCTCTGATAAGACTGGCAGGATAGAGCCAAGCACATCCGATTTATCCATATCCGCAAAGCAAGTGATCTTGGTGTAGGGTAGGCCAAAGTCAGCCGAGAGCGCCTTTGCCAGCTGCGTCTTGCCTGACCCGGCATCCCCCTCCAATAAAATGTTGGTAATCCGCATTTCTCCCCGCTGCCAGTTCCGCTTCACTTCAGCGCAAATCCGGCGTTCTGCTTCACTCTCGATATGCGACGGCGTTTTTTTCCAGACAAGCATTTTCTCCGCCTCTGTCAACTGTCTGTGCGGAGACAGAAGCCATTGATTTTCCATGTCTAATGCTACTCCATTTCCTGCAAAATCCGGGTGAGCACACGCAGGCGCTCACCGTTTATTTCGCCCAAATCGTTAAGCGCCTGGGAAAAAGTCTGAATAGCCTCGTTAATATTCGGATTATCCGTACAGACAGCCACCGGCATAACGCCGCCCTGTACACCGATACGCTCTACCGTGGGCTTGTCCGGATCATATAACAGCGGCAGCCGGTAGGCTTCCCGGAAATACAATAAGGTACGGCTGAGAAAAATCATCAGATCAAGTATTTGATGAATGGGTAATTCCATATGAATTTCCGGCTGGCCGTCAGCGTTTGCTTTCCAGATTTGCGCGGCAATCTGCATCTTTTTATTTTCTTCCAGCAGGGGCGCACCCAGAGTCAATCTTTTAATGTCAGACCGGTAGGCGCTTCTGCCGTCAATGCGGTCATAGCCGTCCACCGTCATGACAATGTTTTCATTCATCGCCAAATCCTCCTTGCTCCTTTATCTGCCGCCAGACACTGTTCGCATAATGCTTCCAGCTCGTCTGTATGATCCGCGGCGGGGTCTTCATATTTCAAAACCTTTAATACTGAAAATTCAAAACTTTTTTCACCGTATTGGTTCCAAAGCTCTTGCAGACGTTTATTCGGATGCCAGCTGGTCGCCAGTTTACAACGAGTGCTGTTGAAATCCGTCTTGGTATCTTTAGAAATGCCCAGGAAGGCTTCTCCAGTCATAATACAACGAACTGAAATTATACCCATTTCGGGTTTTCTGTTTTTATACTCCTCAAGGAGTTGTTTCTTTCTTGCTGTATCCATTTCATTCACCTCACTTTCTCATTGTAGGAGCAAACCATACTTTCCGCAATCCACGCTCCGTAGACAGAAAGTGATTACGCTATTATTTTCAAAAGCACTCTCATCATTCATTGTTAACTCCGGACAAAAAAGAGCAAAATGAATATTCCGGGGCGAAAAACCATCCTGTCCGGATGGTTGGTTCCAACCATTCCGGACGATGGTTCCAATGGCTCC